>NZ_JBKVCZ010000219.1:0-6734 GCF_046966825.1 Hungatella sp.
ACCTTTCCCTCCCTGCCGCCCGCTCTCCCTTTTCCCCAATCCCCCGCGCAAAAGTCCGCGTATCTTTACCCACAAATCCCCCGTCTTACTCCCCGATTCGGCAGATCACAGTAACCGGCTCCGCCGCTCCTAACTGTCTGCTCCTGGCATCCGGCTGGCTCGTTCCGATACTGAATTCATAGACTGACGCATTTTCCACATATTCGCCTTCGGCGTTTACGCACTCATACGTATGGGCTCCCAGATCCAGTTCCACCCGCTTTTCTTCTCCCGGTTCCAGATCTACCCGCTGAAAGCCGCACAGACTCCAGTGCTCTGCCCGGTCCGGTGAATCCACGGGATTGACATAGACCTCTATCACCTCACGCGCGCGCCGGTCTCCGGTGTTTCGCGCTGTGACATACGCTTTCCTTCCGTCCACCGCTCCGTCAGACAGCTCCGTCTTCCCGTAGGTTAATCCAAAACCAAACGGATACAGCGGCTCTTCCCGGATGTAACGGTACGTTCTGCCCTCCATGGAATAATCCTCAAACGCCGGCAACGCGGATAAGTCCTTATAAAAAGTCACAGGAAGCTTTCCCCCCGGAGCGCTCTTGCCGAAGATCAGCCGTGCAAACGCCGTGCCGCCTTCCGCTCCCGGATACCAGGCCTGAATCACCGCTTTGGCCTTTTCCTGGGCCAGCGATAAGTCGATGGCACTTCCCGTCATATTGCAGACGATCACCGGTTTGTCCTGGGCCAGAAGTTCTTCCATCAGCCTGCGCTGAGAGGCCGGAAGCTCCAGTCCCTCTTTGTCCCCGGAGGAATAGCTGTTGCCGGTATCACCCTCCTCGCCCTCCAGCGTTTCGTCCAGCCCGACGCAGAGAATCACCACATCGCTGTGCCTCGCAGCGATTCTCGCCTCTGACAGCCGGTCTCCCGGAAGTCCTAAATGTTCCACCCGGTCTTCAAAGAGATGGCAGCCCTGGGCGTACAGCACCGTGGTTCCCTCAGCCGCTTCATTCTGAATCCCTTCCAGGATCGTCGTGTAGTGGGACGAGGTTCCATGGTAATTTCCAATCAGCGCGATCCGGCTGTCCGCGTTGGGACCGATCACCGCGATCTTTTTTACAGTATCCGGATTCAGAGGCAGTATTCCGTCGTTCTTCAGTAAGACCATGCTCTTCTCAGCCGCTTCCACAGCCAGCCTTCGGTGCTCTTCACATTCCACTGTCTCGTACGGAATCGCATCGTATTCTGTCGTCTCTCCCATGCCCAGCAGGTACCGGGTCGTAAACAGCCTCACAACGGCCTGTTTAATCTCCGCCTCCGTAATCATCCCTTTCTCATACGCTTTCAATACGTATAAATACGTATTTCCACAGTTCAAATCACAACCCTTTGAGACGGCCAGAGCAGCGGATTCCTCTGCATTGTCCGTCACCATGTGGCTCTGGTGGAAGTCACGGATGGCCCAGCAGTCCGATACGAAATGGCCCTCAAAGCCCCATTTCCCACGGAGAATCTCCTCAATCAGCAGTGTGCTGGCACAGCACGGCTCTCCCTCATAGCAGTTGTATGCCCCCATGACGGATTCCACACCGCCTTCCTGCACACAGGCCTCAAATGCAGGCAGATACGTTTCCCATAAATCCCGTTTCGTTGTGGTGGCGTTAAATTCATGGCGAACCGCCTCCGGCCCGGAATGCACCGCAAAATGCTTTGCACAGGCGGCTGTCTTTAAGTGTTCGCCCTCTCCCTGAAGGCCCTTTACGAAAGCAACGCCAAGGCGGGAAGTCAGATACGGGTCCTCTCCATAGGTCTCATGGCCTCTGCCCCATCTGGGATCACGAAAGATGTTCACATTCGGAGTCCAGTAGGTCAGTCCCTTATAGATGTCCGTGTCGCCTTCCTTCTGAAATTCATTGTATTTTGCCCTGCCTTCCGTCGATACGACATCCGCCACACGGCGAATCGTCTCCTCGTCAAACATGGCCGCCAGCCCGATGGCCTGTGGAAACACGGTAGCGGTACCGCCTCTGGCCACGCCGTGCAGACCCTCGTTCCACCAGTTGTAGGCCGATATCTGCAGCCTCGGTATCGCGGGCGCGTCGTAGCGCATCTGGGAGGCCATCTCCTCCACCGTCATCTGTTCCACCAGTTCCACTGCTTTCTGCCTTGCTTTCTGTCTGTCCATAGGTTCCTCCAAATTATCTTTATTCAAAAGTCTTATCTTAGATTTTTCTTTTCAAGCCCGCATGGCTGCGGTATAATTGCATCATGATTTCACCGTTTCCCGTGAAAGGAGGACGCAGTATGAGCCGTTTAAACTATACACTGCCGGATGAATACCACGGCAGGGAGTTGGAAGGATACGTGGAAAAAGTAGATTACTACTTAAATTCCAATATCCGCATCTGGCACAATGTCCAGAATGAGGGGTATGCCCTGCACCAGCACAGTGCCATCGAGATTCTCGTTCCGATCGAGAACGTATACACCATCATCGTCAACAACAATACGTACCATTTAGAGCCGGGCGATATCCTCTTTATTCCCGGGCTCACTCTTCATGAGATCATAAAGCCGGACTGGGGCGAACGTTTCTTTTTTATGTTCAACATGGACCCTTTGACCAATTTCCACGATTACAGCGCCCTGGAGCCGGTGCTGCTGGATCCCTGCCTTCTGACGAAACGGACGAACACAGGAATCTACGAACATATCTATTCCAGGCTTATGGAGATCAGCAATCTCTATTTTTCTCCCGGCGTCACCTTCCGGGAATACTCGATTTATGCCAATTTAATCGATATTCTGACCACGATCGGCCGGGAACATTACGACACCATATTCGCCGGCACAGATAATACCGCCGAGAAGAGTTACGATTATTACCAGAAATTCAACAGCCTGCTGGCCTACATCAACGATCACTATGGCGAACAGCTGACGCTGGAAAAGATGGCCGATTACACGGGATTTTCCAAATATCACTTCACCAGGCTGTTTAAACAGCACACGAACTCAACCTTTTACGATTATTTAAGCCGCAAACGGATCCAGGCAGCCCAGACGCTCCTGACGACCGGCGCCTCGATCACGTCCATCGCATTTCAGACGGGATTTAACAACTCGACGTCATTTACACGATGCTTTAAAAAGTATACGAATTACAGCCCCAGTGAATACCGCACGAAATTCATCGAGGACATGCCGGGGAATGATCCGGTCTTCTAGACCACGCTTTGATCGGCCATCCAGTCACTGCCTTACCCCTTCACGCCGCCCAGGGCGACGCCGGCAATGATGTATTTTGACAGCAGTAAATACACGATGATCAGCGGGAGCACCGTCAGGGCCAGCCCCAGATAGACGGAACCGTATTCCGTCTTGTAGATATCGCCCCGGAGAAGGCTTACCATAATCGGCATTGTGTATTTGTCTTTATTCGTGAGGAGCACCAGCGGTGTGAACAAGTTGTTCCAGCTGGATACAAAACTGAATATGGCCTGTGTGGCAATCGCCGGTTTCATGATCGGCATGGCGATCTTATTAAAGATATAGAACTCTCCCGCCCCGTCAATCCGGGCCGCCTGCACGATTTCCAGAGACAGCGACGGCAGCATATACTGCCTCATAAAAAACACCATGGCCGGGGAAGCGATCGCGGGCAGAATCAGCATCGACAGCTGATTTGTCATGTGGATCCGGTATACCATCTGGTAAAAACCGATCATCGTCACCTGGGCCGGAATCATCATAACCGCCATGATAAAGCTGAAAAATGGTCTGCGCAGCCGCCAGTCATACACCACCAGCCCGTAGGCAGTCATGGTGGAAAAATACACCGCGCAGCCCGTGGAAAATGCCGAGATGATCAGCGAGTTCATAAATCCCACCATCGGGTTGAAGCTCTTGCCCAGCAGTATGGACAGGTTACGCATCATATAGCCGGAGGGGATCATCGAGATGGCATGCTGCTGGATCTGTGTCGTAGAACGCGTGGCGTTGACGATCATGATCCAGAAAGGAAGGATGCTCAGTATGGCAAGGCAGATGCAGACAACGTAAATGACGATTTTTAACGCGGTCGAAGTACGCTTCTTATATTTCATCAGCTTTTCCTCCCTTCTTTTAACGCTTTTCTGTATTCCCGCTCCTGTATGCGCATCTGCTTATTCGGAAGCACCTCATCCTTATCCCGCATCAGGAAAAACAGGACAGCAGAAGCTGCGCAGATGATTACAAACATAATCATGCTGGCCGCGGCGGCGCGGTTGTACATGTAACTGCCGCTGAACGCCTGATTATAGATAAAGACGCTGGTGGTAAGCGTGGCATTGTCCGGCCCGCCCATTAAAAACAGCTTCGGAATATCGAACATCTGCAGACCGCCGATTAAGCTGGTAACCAGCGTGAACAGCAGAATGGTCTTTAAATTTGGAATGGTAATATAGAAAAATGTCTGAATCCGGTTTGCTCCATCCACCTCTGCGGATTCAAAAAGCTCCGGATTGATTCCCATGACGCCGGAAATCAGAATAATCATCGTGTAGCCATACCACATCCAGAACTGGATAAATTCCACCGTTCCGCGGGCCACCGACTTGTCAACCAGAAAGTTGATGGGTT
This sequence comes from Hungatella sp., assembly GCF_046966825.1. NCBI lineage: Bacteria > Bacillati > Bacillota > Clostridia > Lachnospirales > Lachnospiraceae > Hungatella > Hungatella sp. Next base: position 4,615 of record NZ_JBKVCZ010000219.1, read on the forward strand.
CCTTTGAAATTCCCAGGCGCATAAAGATATCGTTGACCGGTCCCATCGGATATCCCAGAAGGGCATTAAACAGGATTGCGATGGTTGCTGCCGTAATGATATTCGGCATGTAGAACAGCACCTTAAACAGCCCTTCCCCCCTGATGTGATACCGCTTATCGGTAAACCACGCAGTCAGCAGGAGCGCCAGACCAATCTGGGGAACAAAATTGAACAGCCATATATGGATGGTGTTGCCGAACGCCTTCTTAAATGACGGATTGGAAAGCACTGTTTTAAAGTTCTGAAACGGGTCCTCCAGAAAATTAAAATCCACGGCGCCCATTCCCTTAAAATCCGTAAACCCGATCACCCCGGTAAAGATAATGGGATACAGGGAAAAGATCAGAAATCCAAGTACAAACGGAGCACAGAATATGTAACCCCATTTCGCATATCTCAATCGTTTGCGTTTCATTGTTATACCTCCCTGTAAAATGGGGGAGGACAGAAACTGCCGTCCTCCCCTTGCTGATGTTCTGTCTCTGGTACTTACTCCACAATGATATCCAGGTTATCGGCTACCTGCTGTTTAAAGTCCGCGATCGCCTGTTCTCTGCTCTTATTACCGGCAGTATATTCACGCACCTGACCGCGCCAGAAGTTGTTGATGGTCTCATCATACTGGGTTAAGTTTGTACCATTGGCGTACTTGTTGGCCGGAACGAAGACCTCAAACATATTCTGACCGCCTAAGAAATCTACGGAGCCGTCCGATTTGCTCATAACGGTACCGGAAGCAACCGCATCCTTCGTACCTGCGTCATTCATGGTTCCGTTTGCCCACATATACTGGAGACTGTCTTCTGCGTCGTCCAGAGTGATCCAGTCAATGATATCCGCAACCGCCTCTTTTACTTTAGTATCTTTATTAGCCAGTACCCAGGTGCCGCCCCAGAAGAAGCCGATCGGGGAATCACAGACAGCCCAGTCACCAAATGTTCCTTCACCAACAGCAGTTCCGCCGCAGTTTGGCGCCATGGTATAGTTGATCAGCCAGGCCGGTCCGAAGAAGCCGAGAATCGGTTTTGCGCCTTCTCCCTTCATATCAGCAAACCATGCATCCTGCCAGTCCTGCGTGTCATTGTGATAGCCGTTGTCCTTTAACTTCTTGGATAAATCCAGAAATGCCTCTCTCTTTGGATCGATGTTTAATTTTCCGTCCACAATCCAGCCTTTGTCCGAGCTGTTTTCCACTGCGTGCCAGATATCTCCGTCGCCGGATACAATGCCGTAGCCCTTGCCCTTCAACTCTTCTGCCGCGTTAAAAAATTGTGTCCAGTCATTGGTGCCTGCGCCAAGCTTTGCACCAATTTCCTTCGGATCATCGGTTCCCCAGGTGTCCTTAGCGATGGAACGGCGATAGATAAACGCTCCACCGGTTGCCTGGTAGCCCAGCGCCACCACTTTACCGTCAGGATTCGTTCCGATATCGACCGCATACTGTGCGATCTCAGAGGATTTGATCTTACCATCCGCGTCAATTCCCAGATCTTCGTATGGCGCGGCATAACGGCTGGCATCACCCTGTGTATATTTCAGAACAAATGCGGCTTCCGCACAGTAGATATCCGGCGCATCACTGCCGCCGGCTGCCAGCGCCTGATCCAGCGCCGGCTGATACGCGCCATCGGTAGTCGCAATAATTGTTGTTTTAATCTCATAATCAAAATCCGGATGCATTTCTTTGTACTTTTCAATCATCTTTGGCACTTCGTCGGTAAACGACCAGACATTAATTACTTTGGAACCGGAATCGGAAGAAGCTTCGGTTTTATCCGCTGCTTTTTCTGCCTCCGCACCGGCAGCCTTTTCTGTCGCACCGCCATCGGAAGCAGGCGCTTTTCCACAGCCCGTTAAAGAAGCCGCGATCATACAGCCGCACAATAACCCAGCGATCATTTTTTTCATTGTAAATCCTCCTTTGATCATGGTTCGCAGGCTCACTCGCTCTAAGCCTGCAACGTTTTTGATGGATTCATTTTACCATATGTAAAAGGGGATTTTCTCTACATATATTGCTTTTCACGCAACACAAATTGCGATGTGCTTTTGTGTGTTTTATGATAAATATTCATTTA
>NZ_JBKVCZ010000220.1:0-6453 GCF_046966825.1 Hungatella sp.
CTTGAATACGTCGATAACGGACTCAGACTCGCCCTTGCGCATCAGGCCGTGATTGACATGGACGCAGGTGAGCTGTTTGCCGATGGCCTTGATTAAAAGGGCGGCTACAACGGAGCTGTCCACACCGCCGGAGAGTGCAAGAAGAACCTTCTTATCGCCTACCTGGCTGCGGATCAGTTCTACCTGGTCGGCAATGAAATTCGTCATGTTCCAGTTGGCCTGCGCATGGCAGGTGTCAAATACAAATTCTCTTACCAGTGATACTCTTGTCTCTTCGTCCTCTGGCCATTCGGTTACGCTGTTCTCACAGGCTGCCGGTTCGTGGCCGGCGGCCATGACTGGATAGCCTGCCTCGTAGATCTCCGGCAGTACGTCGATCCGTACGCCGTCCACGATATGGTTAGGTCCTCCGTTTATGATCACACCCTTGACATTGGGAAGTTTTTTGAGCTCTTCCGCGGTAATGTCATGGGGATAAATTTCGCTGTAGACGCCGACCTCACGGATTTCCCGCGCCAGCCTTGTATTATCTGTACTTCCCAAATCCAGAATGACTATCATATCCTGTTTCATAAGTGCCTCCTTTGACCTTCTCTGATGTATTCCTTTTCATAACATAACTTGTAATGCTGTGATTGTAATTCTGTGATTGCAACCCTGTAATATAGTGTAGCAGAAAATGAATCGAAGGTAAATGAATTTTTCATGATTTTGGCAGACTTTCAGTAGACAAATGCAGAAATTAGCCGTATAGTATATGATGAATTGTTGCGATTGCAACAGTTGAAACTGCAAGTGAAGAGATGGAGGCAGACATGTTTCGAAGATTCTACGGTTACATGAAGAATTACCGGAAATACGGGCTTTTCAGCTGTGCCTGCGTGGCGCTGGAGGTCATGTTCGAACTGGTGATTCCGCTCGTTATGGCGGATATCATCGATGTCGGCGTGGCAAACGGAGACAGAAGGTATATTATTACAAAGGGAATCGAGATGTGCATACTGGCGCTTATGGCGCTGGGGCTTGGCGCCGCGTATTCCAGATTTGCGGCGCTGTGCGGCCAGGGGCTGGGAGCGGAGCTTCGGAAGGCGGAATATCAGAAGATCCAGAGCTTCTCTTTTTCCAATACAGATCATTTCACCACATCGTCTCTCGTTACGAGGCTTACCAGCGATGTGACGGTAATTCAGAACGCGGTAACTACCGGCCTCCGGCCCATTGTGCGTGCACCTGTGATGATGGTGACGGCTCTCTGCCTGTCATTTTCCATCAATGCCAGGCTGGCGCTGATCTTCCTGGTGGCGGCTCCGCTTCTGGGGGTTATCCTGTTTCTTATCATCAGCCATGTGAGGCCCCTGTACTCCCGGATGCAGAAGAGCATCGACCTGGTCAACCGGATCGTACAGGAGAATTTAACGGCGGTCCGCGTGGTAAAGGCCTATGTCAGGGAAGGCCACGAGATGGAGAAATTCGACGCAGTCAACTCGGAACTGCAGACCGTATCGGAGAGGGCCTTCGGCCTGGCGTGTATGAACATGCCCGCCATGCAGTACGTGATGTATGCGACCATCGTATCCATTCTGTGGTTCGGCGGCAATCTGATTTTTATCGGAGGAATGCAGGTGGGGGAACTCACCGGATTCTTAAGCTATGTGCTTCAGGTCCTCAATTCCCTGATGATGATCTCCAATGTCTTCATGATGGTGACCCGGTCCATGGCCTCTGGAAAACGTATTCTGGAAGTCCTGGATGAGGAAATTGAGATTCAGGACGAAAGCAGAGAATCACTTACTGTGGAAGAAGGCGGAATTACCTTCGATCACGTGTCATTTAAATATAAGAAGAATGCGAAGGAGTACGTCCTGTCCGATGTCAGTCTCGACATCAAACCGGGGCAGACCGTGGGGATTATCGGCGGCACCGGTTCGGCCAAGACGACGCTGGTCCAGCTGATTCCGAGGCTTTATGAAGCCACGGAGGGGGAAGTACTCATCGATGGAAAGCCGGTGAAAGCGTATCCGCTGGAGCATCTGCGGGACGCGGTAGCCGTGGTATTGCAGAAAAATACCCTGTTTACCGGGACGATTGAAGATAATCTGCGATGGGGAAAAGAGGATGCCACGAAAGAGGAAATCGCGTGGGCGTGTGATATCGCCGGGGCAGCTGAGTTCGTGGAACGTTTCCCGGAGGGTTACGATACGTATCTCGATCAGGGCGGCGTGAACTTATCGGGAGGCCAGAAGCAGCGTCTCTGTATCGCAAGGGCTGTCTTAAAGCGGCCGAAGATCCTGATTCTCGACGATTCTACCAGCGCCGTGGACACGGCTACTGAGGCGGGAATCCGGAGCGGTCTTAAGGAAAGCCTTCCTGACATGACGAAGATCATCATAGCCCAGCGGATCACCTCCGTCTCGGGAGCAGACCAGATCATTATCATGGACGACGGAAAGGTACACGCATCAGGCAGTCACGAGGAGCTGCTGGCGAAAGATCCCATTTACCAGGAAATCTATTATTCTCAGCAGGAAGGGGTGGGCTTATAATGGCGAAATACATCGGTTACAAGAAACCGAGGAACACGAAAAGGACGCTGCTGCGGCTCATTTCCTATATGGGAAGACATAAATTTTCCATGTTTGTCGTGGGAATCCTGGTGATTGTCAGCAGTCTTGCCAGCGTATTCGGTACGTATATGCTGAAGCCGATTATCAACCAGTACATCATCCCAAAGGATATTCCGGGACTTGTGAAGGCACTGCTCTTCATGGGGATCCTGTATGCGGTGGGAGCATCGGCTACACTGGGGTATAACCGGCTGATGGTGAAAACGTCACAGAAGATCGTAAAGGAGATACGAAAGGATCTTTTCAATCACACGCAGACGCTGCCGCTGGCGTATTTTGACGCCCATACTCATGGAGAGCTGATGAGCCATTTTACCAACGATGTGGATACGATTGCCGAGGCGCTGAACAACAGCTTCACACTGCTGATCCAGAGCTTTATCACGACGGTCGGCACCATGGTGATGATCGTGATCTTAAGCTTCCGGCTGTCGCTTATCGTGCTGGGCTGTATGGCGCTCATGTTCCTGTTTATCCGGTTCAATGGGAAACGTAGCCGGAAATACTTTATGGAACAGCAGAAGTATTTGGGCGAGATCAACGGATTTATCGAGGAGATGGTGGCAGGACAGAAGGTGGAGAAGGTCTTCAACCATGAGAAGAAGGATTTTGAAGAATTCTGCAGGAGAAATGAGCGGCTTCGTCAGGCGTCCACCAATGCGATGGCGTATTCCGGCCTGATGGTGCCGGTAGTCGTCAGTATTTCCTATTTAAACTATGCTGTATCGGCCTGCGTGGGCGGTTTATTCGCACTGGCAGGACTCATGGACATCGGAAGCCTGGCTTCCTACCTGGTCTATGTCCGGCAGAGCGCCATGCCGATCAATCAATGCACCCAGCAGGTGAATTTCATTCTGGCCGCATTGTCCGGCGCGGAGCGCATCTTTGAAATGATGGACGAGGAGCCGGAGGTGGATGAGGGAACCGTGACGCTGTGCCGTGTGGAGGAGAAGCCGGATGGCAGCCTCTGCGAATGCAGCCGGAAGAGCGGCCTCTGGGCCTGGAAGATGCCGGACGAAGAAGGAAGAGACAACACCCTTATCCCCTTGACGGGCGACGTTCGTTTTGAGCATGTGGTGTTCGGCTACAATTATAAGAAAAAGATTCTTGATGACATCAGCCTCTTTGCCAAGCCGGGGCAGAAGATCGCATTTGTGGGTTCCACGGGAGCCGGGAAGACGACCATTATCAATCTGATCAACCGGTTTTATGAGATACAGGGCGGTGTGATCACCTATGACGGAATTGACATCACAAAGATCCGGAAGGCGGACCTGCGCCGCTCCCTGGGATTTGTCCTCCAGGATACCCACTTATTTACCGGGACCATCGAGGAGAATATCCGCTACGGAAACCTGGAAGCTACAGAGGAGGACGTAATCAATGCGGCGAAGATTGCCAATGCGCATTCCTTTATCCGGCGTCTGCCCGAGGGCTACCAGACGGTTCTGGAAAGCGACGGCGCGAATCTGTCCCAGGGCCAGAGACAGCTTCTGGCTATCGCCCGGGCCGCGGTGGCTTCTCCGCCTGTGCTGGTACTGGATGAGGCGACCAGCTCCATTGACACGAGGACGGAGCACCTGATTGAGAAGGGCATGGACGCGTTGATGGAAGACAGAACGGTGTTCGTCATCGCGCACCGCCTTTCCACGGCGCGTAATTCCAAGGCCATCATGGTCCTGGAGCACGGGAAGATCATGGAGCGCGGAAGCCACGAGGAGCTGTTGGAACAGGGCGGACGGTATTACCGGCTCTATACGGGCCAGTTTGAACTGGAATGAGCGGCCTGTCAGGACCCGGCCATGCTCCGGGCAGTAATTTCTTTACATGGATTTTACAAAAAAATACGGATAAAATCTTGAAATCCGGCGAGAAAAAAGGCATAATAAGTGGCGTTGGATTGTGATCGATAAGAAAGGCGGTAACAGAGAAAATGGACCGAAAGCAGGAGGTCAGGGAGTTAATGTTCCGTACCGAGATGGCCAGGAAGAGGCGGATCCATCCGGTATGGACCGATATGGGGCTGATCGCGGGACAGCCCAGGGTGTTAAGCCAGCTGTTCATTAAAGATAAAATCACACAGAAAGAGCTTGCAGAGGCGTGCTGTATTGAGCCGGCCACGCTGTCACGTGCGCTGGACCGTCTGGAAGCCATGGGATATATTATCAGAAACGATAATCCGCAGTGCCGTCGTTCCTTCTTAATTTCCCTGACAGAGGATGGGAAGAAGATGGCAGTAAAGGTAAAAGAGACCTTCGAGGGACTGGAGGAAGAGATGATGGAAGGCATTTCCGACGAAGAGATGGATACGATCATCTCCCTGGTCTCCAGAATTTACGATAATCTGCGAAATGAAGAAGAAAGCGGGGGCATTTAAAGTATGGGAGCATTAAAAAAGGAAACATTTGTGCCGATGGCCTTCTTCAAGAAAGAGGCCTACACAGGCAGCTTTAAGGGAATGCGTTACCGCGTAGTAAAAGCCGAAGACCAGTTCGAGGCAGTCGTCTACCCGGAACCCTACTGTTTCGAAGCAACCCCGGACGAGAACAAGGTAAAGAACACCTTCCCCTTTACCGAAGAAGGCAGAGAATCCGTCGTAAAATGGTTAAACGACCAATACGACTCCCGCAAATCAGAATGGGACGCTGCCGCCCGCTATTGATTAGAGGCAGTAGAACACGCTGCAGCCTTTCTCCCATATAAAGCCAGTACACAGCCCCAGTGATTGCGGAGAGGGCGAGGAGGCCGGGGAGGAGGAGTGTACAGCTTCCTTTTCCGAGGTTCGCAGGAACTTAAGCGGGAAGGCAGGAAAAATGGGTGGCGAAAGTTGGCCTCCAAGCCGACTTTCGAGGGCACACGGAGGAAAAATCCTTCAGGATTTCTTCCGTAGTTTGCCTGATCCGCCCATTTTTCCTGTCTTCCCGCTTTAGTTCCTGCCACCGAGGAAACAAGAAGCTGTACGCTCCTCCTCCCCGGCCTCCTCGCCCTCTCCGCAATCACTGGGGCGTCCCCCCCACAAAATTATCATTCCCCCTTTCCTATTTCTCCCAAATATGATATGATACCATATTATTGGGACTATTTATATGGAGGAAACAAGATGGAAGAAAACAGAGAAGTATTAGAAACTGCAGAAAAAGAAGAGGTTGTTTCTAAAAACTTTATCGAGCAGGAGATAGATAAGGATCTGGCAGAGGGCGTTTATAATCATGTTCAGACCAGATTCCCACCGGAACCAAACGGATATCTGCATATCGGACATGCAAAGTCCATTCTTTTAAACTACGGACTGGCTAAGAAGTATGGCGGACAGTTTAACCTTCGTTTTGATGATACAAATCCGACGAAAGAGAAGACGGAATTCGTGGAATCCATTATTGAGGATGTGAAGTGGCTGGGCGCTGATTTTGAAGACAGGCTGTTTTTTGCCTCCAATTACTTCGAGCAGATGTATGAGTGCGCGGTCTTCTTAATTAAGAAGGGCAAAGCATTTGTCTGTGATTTAACCGCGGATGAGATTCGTGAATACCGCGGCGATTTTAAGACACCGGGTAAGGAAAGCCCTTACCGGAACCGGAGCATCGAAGAGAACTTAAAGCTCTTTGAGGAGATGAAGGAAGGAAAGTATCAGGACGGAGAGAAGGTGCTCCGCGCCAAGATCGATATGGCTTCCCCGAATATCAATATGCGTGATCCGGTTATCTACCGGGTGGCTCGTATGAGCCATCACAACACTGGCGATAAGTGGTGCATCTACCCGATGTATGACTTTGCCCATCCGATCGAGGATGCGGTGGAGCACATCACACATTCGATCTGTACGCTGGAA
>NZ_JBKVCZ010000221.1:0-6391 GCF_046966825.1 Hungatella sp.
CGACAGGAGCGGACGGAGCCATGGGGCCAACAGGTCCAACAGGAGCCGATGGTGTCACTGGTCCCACTGGCGCCAGGGGCACCAGTATCACTGCAATTACGCTCACCCTGGATACGGGAACCGGTGCAATTACAGGCGGAACCGCAACCCTGGATGACGGAACGACAACTCCGATTGCCGTGACGACAGCATAGTCAAAACTCAAAACTTTAAGGGGCTGCGCGCGAAACAATTCGTACGCAGCCCCTGTTCCACCAATAGTTCATTTAGATACTTTTCATAAAATAATGTAGCGATTTATGAATCATGCGTTCCATTTCAAGGGGGGTCTCTCGATTTTCGTCATACAGCCATTTCATTAAAAGATTCCAAAGTCCCCCCATATTAAAAAGCAGACAATATTCTAATTCTTTATCGGAGCAATCGGCTTTCCAATATTCTCTAAAACGCCCATATATCTGCGGCCAGTATTCATTGGAAACATCAATTAAATGACATATCAGGTGATGATCGGTCAATACTGTCAGGTAGTCGATATGTTCCTGCCAAAAGGTAAAATAAACCTGGATGATATGTCGTATCGAATATTCCATATCCTCATCTAAATATCTCATATAGCTCTCACATAGCTGTGTGCAGGAATAGATGACCACATCCTCTTTAGAACGGAAATTTCGGTAAAATGTCCGTCGGGCAAGCTGGGCATTTTCCGAAATTTCTGTGATTGTAATTTCCGAATAATTTTGCTTTTCCATTAAATCAAAGAGTGATTGGGCCAGCCATTGTTTCGATTGTTCCGCTATTGGATTTGACTTTTTCATGTGGTCTCCTTTTGTGTCACATTATTTACTTGGATGTAGCACTTGGTTTCGAGCGATTGACGGTATATTTTTTACCCATTATACTATGATAAAAGAAGTGGCACAAGTGAGACACACATTTGTAAGGAGGTACAAGTTGAAACTTCATCAATACGATTCTGATATATTCCATGAATTTCGGATTTCATGTAAGGAATGCAGCGGCCTTTGCTGCGTGGCGTTATACTTTTCTAAATATGATGGCTTTCCTGCTGATAAAGCCGCCGGAACACCATGCCGCTATTTGGACAGCAATTTTTGCTGCTCCATTCACGGGGAATTGCAGTCTAGACAGATGAAAGGATGTCTGGCCTACGATTGCTGCGGTGCGGGGCAGATGGTAACCCGCCTGTATGGAGAGGAAAATTGGAAATCCAACCCAGGCGCGGCCCAGGAGGAATTTGATGTATTTGTGAAAATATTCTATCTGCAGCAAACATTATGGTACATTTCAGAAGTGAAAACACTTCTGCCTGCACAGGCGCTGTGGGAGGAAGCGGATCATTATTTAGAGGAATTACATCTTCTTTTGAAATCTTCTCCACAAAAAATTCTGGATGACGATATGGGGCTGCTTAGAACAAACATAAACACATTACTGAATCAGGCATGGCAGATGGTAAGAGAGCAGATTGCCAGTCCCGCTAAAATAACAAAGAAAAAAGATTATATGGGGCATCATTTTCGAAAATCCAAACTGAACGGCTGTGACTTCAGTTCCACACTTTTAATTGCGGCTAATTTCGAGGCATGCGATTTGACTGGTTGTAATTTTCTTGGAGCCGATATGCGGGATGCCAATATAAAAAATGCTGATTTAAGTGAATGTAATTTTTTGACACAGGGACAGATAAATGCAGCAATCGGAAACCGGAATACCCGCATACCGGAACATCTGATCATGCCAGTTGTATGGCTCTAGGAAGAAAACTATTTTTAAAATACCCTTGACATTCGTTTAAGACAGATGTAGTATATAAGAAAAGACAATTGTCTTAAAAGGAGGCGATCAAATGGATAACATAAAGAAACTGCCGGACGCGGAGTTTGACATCATGAAAGTGGTGTGGGCCATGGAACCGCCTGTGACGACGACGGTTATCAGAGAGCAGCTGGAGAAAGAGAAGGAGTGGAAGATACAGACCATCGTTTCCCTGATGCTGCGCCTGGTAGAGCGCGGTTTCCTTCGCTCGGAAAAACACGGGAAGGAGCGGTATTATTACCCACTCATAAACCGGGAGGATTACTTAAAATTTGAGACTGGCAGCTTTTTGAAGCAGTATCATGACAGCTCCCTGTTTAACCTGATCAATACACTGTACGAGGATGAAGCTTTGAGTGACAGTGATATTGATGAGTTGCTGACATGGGCGAAAGAACGGAGGAATTAGGATGAAGAACTTAATGACGACATTGCTTCTGTGTTCCGTCAATATGTCAGCGCTTGCGCTGTTTTATATGTTCCTGACGCCATTTTTGACAAAGCATTATTCCGCTGCCGGCCGTTATTACACGTGGCTTGTCATTGTAGTGGGACTGATTATCCCGTTCCGCCCTCATTTTGGTAATCCTGTTGTCAAGGTTCCCATGCCGGGGCGTACAGCCGCACCTGTTATCCGGCCTGGGAACGGGATGCAGGTAACGGGCCCTGTTTCAAATGTTGTACCGTCCGCCATAAGCACAATCTCCTGGTGGCAGGCCGCGGCCGTGATATGGCTGGCGGGGGTGATTGTATTTCTTGTCTACCACGGAATCAAACATTACCGCTTCTTAAAGCTGACGGCGCGATGGAGCAGGAATGTCACGGACGAAGGGACGCTGGCGCTTGTCCGGGAGCTGAAAACGCAGATGGGTATCACGCATGATATTGGCCTGGAGTTGTGCGGCAGCATAGGAAGCCCCATGCTGATCGGCATTGCAAGGCCCCGGATTCTGTTGCCGGAAATGGACTTGGGAGAAGAGGAACTTCGGTTTATATTGAAGCATGAGTTGATTCATTATAAAAGAAAAGATATCTGGTATAAATTCCTGGTATTGGTGGCGAGCGCCATCCATTGGTTTAACCCTATCGTGTACCTGATGGCAAAAGTAATTGATATCCAGTGTGAACTGTCCTGCGACGGGGAAGTGGTCCGTGCGGAAGATGCGGATACCCGCCTGTTTTACAGCGAGACCATTATCGGGGTCATCAGATACCAGTCAAAACTGAAAACCGTGTTATCAACTAATTTTTATGGAGGTAAAAAAGGCATGAAAGAGCGGATTTTTTCAATTATGGATATGGGAAAAAAGAAGGCAGGTATAGCCGTTATCTGTGGCGTTGTGGTGCTCACAATGGGAACGGGGGCAGTCGTAGTGGCAAATGCGGAGACAAAGCCTCCGGTGGAAATGACGAAGGATGACACCATGATTAATGCTCATCTGGGAGTTTCATTTGTTCCGAATCCCGATATTTATGGCGCATATGCCGGTTTTGGAATTACCATTTCGGAGGACGGCACAAAGCTGCTCTATGAGGGCCAGCCCGTGCGGCTGTTTGTAGATGAGGCGGCGGAATCGTGGGCGTTCTATCTGGATGGAGCCGGGACTTTGAATCTGTCGGCTGTCAGAAATGCTGACGGTGAGATTGCGGGAATTGAGCCCATTTCAGAGCAGAAGGCACAGGAATACCAGGACACGTATTTTGCAGAAGGCATCAGCGGAAACTTTGCAGTCAACGAGCCGGTGCAGGAGCAGGAATATGCGAAGGCGCAGGAAAATGTTCAGGAAGGCGAGAGTAAATTCGAGCAGTATGAGCCATTTGGTATCACCTATTCAGCGGCAGATGGAGCATTGTATTCCAACGGCCAGCGTGTGAAAATGCTCGTCGATCAGGATGCGGCAGGCGGGTTTACCACGTTCTGGACCGATGAGAACGGAACGGTAAATCTGTCCGTGATTCGTGATACCTCCGGCCAGATAACCGGTGTGGAGAGCATATCAGATGGGAAGGCGCAGGAATATAAAGCCGTCTTGGCGGACATGGAAGAGAAGGCGCCGGATGGATTGGAAGAACGAGTAGAAAAAAGAATAAACGAACGGTATTCCAATTAAATCCAACCAAGTAAGACCTCGGGCCAAATTGGCCCGGGGCCTTTTGCGCAAAATTTAACAGCCAGATTCGAAAAATCCGGCTGTCAATCTTCGTCCTTAATAATAATTTCTGAAATATCACATTCTAAAGCCTTACAAATTCTTGATATTACATCTAAATCCACTCTTTTTATTTCTGATTTGCAATATCTCTGTAAAGCATTATATGCAATCCCAGTCATTCGGCAGAGCGAATTCTTAGAGATGCCTTTGGCTTCCATAACAGGCATGATGTCTACATAGTAGATTGGATAATCTGTTATTTCAATAATCTCTTTTTTCTGCATAGTCGTCCCTCTTGCTACTGATTATACCACAATTGACATACTTATTACATGCAATATGCCAAATATTCCAGATTTGTGGATGGGATAGTTTCCTCCCCGCCGGAGATACTGGAAGTAAACTCATTTATCCAGGAAAGAGAGGAATCAGTTATGAAATTCAACGCCGTCTACTACGAGCCGGACAGTCTGGCTTATCCACTGGGGGAGCAGCTTCGGGAGACATTCAAAGACCTCCCCTGGATTCCCATCGACAGTCACAATTCCATCAAGGAAATGCAGGAGAAACCAAACTCTGAGTTCGGTAAAATGAAGCGCAATCTGATCGTAGGCATCCGGAAAACCCACAAATATGTGGAAAATCAGAAGGTGTCGGACTACCTGGTGCCCTACACCTCCTCCGGCTGCACCGCCATGTGTCTCTACTGTTATCTGGTCTGCAACTACAACAAATGCGCCTACCTCCGTCTCTTCGTCAACCGGGAGCAGATGCTGGACCGCATCATCAAGCGGGGCCAGAAAAGCGAAATCCCCCTCACCTTCGAGATTGGCAGTAACAGCGATTTAGTCCTGGAAAATACCATCACCGGCAACCTGCTCTATACGATTCCACGCTTTGCCAGAGAGGGAACCGGCAGCATCACATTTCCCACAAAATTCCATATGGTGGACCCCTTGCTGGACCTGCCCCACCAGGGCAAAACCATCTTCCGCATGAGCGTCAATCCCCAGCCCATCATCAGTAAAATAGAGCTTGGAACCTCCAGCCTGTCAAAACGAATCGAGGCGGTGAACAAGATGTGTGAAGCCGGATACCCCTGCGGTCTCCTGATCGCCCCAGTCATCCTGACGGAGAACTGGAAAATGCTGTACACCGGTCTGCTGGAAGAACTGCGGGACGGTCTGACCGAAAAAGCCAGAAACCAGATGTTCTTAGAAATCATTTTGATGACCTACTCCTACATTCACCGTGCCATCAACAGCGAAGCATTTCCAAACGCTCCGGAGCTTTATGACACGGAGCAGATGACGGGAAGAGGCCGCGGCCGTTACTGCTACCGGCCGGAGGTGAGAGCGGAGGCGGAAACATATCTTCGGGGTGAAATCAAGCGGATTCTCGGTGATATGCATATCCTGTATATCAGCTGACATTTCTCCAATAGTATCCCTTGGGAAACAGGCCCTCCCTCCGGTGCCTATCCCACTTAAAAGTGCGTACTTCCCATCAAAACTGCAGGGGCCTATAATAGAACCATAGGAAATGGCCATTTCTCAACAATATAACGATGCAGAGAAAAGGAGCAGACAAAGATGAAGAGAGTAGTAGAATTTTTGCAGGCAAATCCGGTGCAGTACCTGGCAACCGTTGGAAGAGATGGGAAGGCGAAATGCCGTCCGTTCATGTTCTGTTTTGAGAGAGAGGGAAAACTGTGGTTCTGCACCAACAATACCAAAGAGGTATACAAGGATATGCAGGCCAACCCGGAAGTGGAGGTGTCCGTCTCCAGCCCGGAGTACGCCTGGATTCGCCTTCACGGCAGAGCCGTTTTTGAGAACAATATGGAGATAAAGAAAGGCGCGCTGGAAAATCCAATCGTCAAGAGCCAGTACGAGACCCCGGAAAACCCGATTTTCGAAGTGTTTTACCTGGAAAATGCCCACGGCCTGATTGCCGATTTCTCCGGTAATCCGCCCTATACATTTTAAAGCCACAATAGTACTGTAAAAAACCAGGAAGAGCATCAGTCTTCCTGGTTTAACTGTTCCCGGTACCCGTTGCCCCAGGCCACCATGGAGTCCATGATGGGCTTTAAGCTGAAGCCGGTCTCGGTCAGCGTGTACTCCACCCGGGGCGGCACCTCAGGATAGACCTTCCGTGTGAGAAGCCCGTCCGCCTCCATACTTCGCAGATGGCTGGTCAGTACCTTCTGGGTAATGCCGGTGACAGATTTCATCAATTCACTGAACCGCTTCGTCCCTGTCATCAAATCCCGGATAATCAGAACCTTCCACTTGTCCCCAATCAGCTGAAGGGTCAGTTCCACCGGGCAGTCCGGTATTTTTCTTTCGGAATTCATCATACATACCTCCTAATAGTATATGAAAGGATATACA
>NZ_JBKVCZ010000222.1:0-5165 GCF_046966825.1 Hungatella sp.
ATTATACTCAAAGGAAATAAAATGTCAAGAGGGTTTTGTAAAAAAAATTATAAAAAATCAGCAAACGATCACAAAGTTAAAGATGTGTTAAGTATTCTGATAAAGGATTGAATCCTGCTCATGATTGTGCTAATTTAGCCATATCATAAAAAGAGAGGTGCATGATGAGTGAACATTTGCGTAAATTGAGCCCGGGCCGGATTGTCGTGCTGGGCTTTGCTTTCGTTATTTTGACAGGAAGCCTGATTCTGTGGCTCCCCATTTCGGCAAACGAGGGGGTTCACGTGAACTACATAGACGCCCTGTTTACGTCCACCAGCGCGGTGTGCGTGACGGGGCTGATCGCAGTAGATACGGCGGATACCTTTAATGTATTCGGCAGGACGGTGGTAGCTCTCTTAATCCAGATCGGCGGCCTGGGAGTTACCTGCGTCGGCGTCGGTTTTATTCTGCTGGCAGGAAAGAAGATAGGAATTCATGGACGCGTGCTGATCCGTGATTCCATGAACTTAACTACGGTAAAGGGCGTGGTGGCGCTGGTGGAATCCATTCTCTTTATGACGCTGCTGTTCGAGGGCATCGGCGCGTTTTTAAGCTTTTTGGTATTTTCCAGGGATTATCCGGCTCTGGATGCGCTGGGAATCAGCGTGTTCCATTCCGTGGCGGCGTTTAACAACTCGGGTTTTGACATCCTGGGAGGACTGACAAACCTGATTCCATATCAGGACAACGTCCTCTTGAATCTTACCACCTGCGGCCTGATTATCTTCGGCGGCCTGGGATTTCTCGTAATCCGGGAGGTGTGGGCGAAGCGCTCCTGGAAGAAGCTGAGCCTCCACTCGAAGGTCGTTATTCTGACCTCTGCCATACTGCTGGCTGTGGGAACCATACTGTTAAAAATGACAGAGGAGATTACGTGGCTGGGCGCCCTGTTTCAGAGCACTTCCGCCAGAACAGCGGGATTCTCCACTTATCCAATCGGAAATTTTTCCAACGCGGGCCTGTTTGTCCTGACGATTCTGATGTTTCTGGGAGCGTCGCCGGGGTCGACCGGAGGCGGTATTAAGACTACGACAACATTTGTGCTGGTAAAGAGCATGTTCAGCGCGGCGACCAACAGGCACTGCAGCGCGTTCAAACGCCGGATTCCGACGGAGGTGATCTCACAGGCATTTATCATCACCATACTGGCGCTGGGAGTGGTTTGTATGCAGACCTTTCTGATGTGCCTTGTGGAGCCGGAATACGATTTCGTGAAGCTGTTGTTTGAGACGGTCAGCGCGTTCGGAACCGTAGGCCTGTCCACCGGAATTACGCCGGATTTAAACGTATGTGCGAAGCTGATTCTGGTGCTTACCATGTTTATCGGAAGGCTTGGACCGCTTACCATCGCGACCATTTGGAGCTTTAAACCGAAGGCGGGCGCGTGGTACTCGGAAGAAATGATTACAATAGGGTAGAGGAGAGAGATAGAATGAAACGCAGGAAAGATACGATAGAGTATGGAATTATAGGTCTGGGAAGGTTCGGGATCGCACTGGCGACCGCCCTTTCCGAGGCAGGAAAAGAGGTCATGGTGGTTGACAACACGGAGAGCAAGGTAAAGCAGATCCGTGATATGGTCTCGGAGGCCTTTGTCGTCGAGGGCATTGACAGGGCATCGTTCGAGAGCGCCGGAATTCAGAACTGTGAGACGGTGATCGTATGCATCGGCGAGAAGATTGATACCAGTATACTGGCCACACTGACCGTCATATCCATGGGAGTACCCAGGGTCATATCGAAGGCTACCAGCGCGGAACACGGCTGTGTGCTGGAGAAGATCGGAGCCGAGGTGGTGTACCCGGAGAAAGATATCGCCATCCGTCTGGCCAGGCGCCTCGTATCACCCCATGCACTGGATTTCATCAGCCTGAACGACGACATCGCGGTCTCGGAGATCCGGCTCACAACGGTGCTGGAGGGCAAGAGCGTGATGGAGGCGGGAATACGCAACCAGTTCGGCCTAAACATCGTGGCGATGGAACGGGAGCACGATACGACTATTGACATTCAGCCCACCTACCGGTTCCGGAAGGAAGATGTGATCGTGGTGATCGGAAAGCGGGATAATATTAATCGGTTTGAGGCGTATTTGTCGGAGGAGTAATACGTAAAGGTGAAGAGGCTGTTCGGAAAGAAAAAGGGATTCCGGACAGCCTCTTTGTCTGCTGGTACAGCGGGCCAGACACCCTGCCTGTAGGAGCGTTTGGCGGCATAGGGATTTATAAATATCCAAGAGATTCCAGATGGAGCTTTAAACCTTCTGCCAGCGGTGTATCGGGCAGCCGGACGCCGGCGGCCTTTAGTTTCGATAAATCGTAGATTCGGTGGCACAAATGGCCGGAATATTCGGGATGGGCCTCAAGGTATCCGGTGAGGGGCAGTTCCCGTATGGTGATTTCCACACCGAGAAGTCTTCCCAGGATTTCGTAATACAGGCGGTTTTCCACCGCTTCCGGGCCGCCGATGCAGAAGATCTGCTGAAAGGCGCCTTCCCGGTTTACCGAGTCCAGCATAGTGCGTGCCAGATCGCGGACGAAGACCGGCTGTGTGATATGGATTCCGCCGGTTACGAGGGAGAGGGGCTGTCCTGCCAGAATGAGATCCGGCAGCTCCTTTTGGCGGCTGTGCTCCGGATAGCAGCCCAGCAGAAAACCTGGGCCGTAGATATGGCCGGGACGAAAGAGTGTAACGTTAAGTCCGTGCTCCCCTTCTCCGGAAAAATAGCGGAGAAAGACTTTCTCCATCTTCCGCTTGTTTCCCGCATAGCTGCATTCCTCCGGGGCGCCCTTTTCCTCCACGAAGAATCCGTCTTCCGCCTGAGGCGTCGCTTTGCGCGCCGGATCGTAGACGGAGTCGGTTGAGATAACCACCAGCCGGCTGCTCACGAAAGGCAGCACCTCCAGGTCCTGTTCGGCATGGCGTTCGTTCATGCAGATGCAGTCGAAGACCACATCCCAGGTGACACCCGCTCCCAGGATAGCCTTCTTTAATCCCTCCCTGTCGTCCCGGTCCGCACAGAGAGGGATGATTCCAGCGCCGAGAGGGCGTTTTCCCCTGGTGAGGGCCCAGACCTCATACGTTTCTTTCGCCATGGAAGCCAGCATGCCGCTTACGCCGCCGCTTCCTCCGATAATCAGTGCTTTCATTCTTCTTTTCCTCCTGGTAGTAAAATCGTGTCTTCTTTTTTCTTTCTTCTTTCCGGTGGAAACATGCCGGAGGGCGGAATCCCCTTCTTCTCCTTAAACAGCTTGCTGAAGTAGAAGATATCTGAAAATCCACATTGCAGCGCCACCTCACTGACGCTGTATTCCCCGCTTTTTAACATATTCTCCGCATAGTTTAAACGGAGTGAGATGAGATACTGCTTGAAGGTCATCCCCATGGCCTCCCGGAACAGACTTCCGTAGTAGACGGGATGGAGATGGAACTGGCGGGCCATCAGATCGATGGTCAGCGGGTCCTGATAATGCATGCTCATATAGCGGATGCTGTTTTTGATGCGGGGGTCTTCCTGGCTTAAATGGTTTTCATTCAGGATCAGGTTGGATATCTGATACAGGATGAGGCATAAAATTCCGCGTATCTTCAGCATATATCCAAAATCCCTCTGCAGCCATTCCTCGTGGATTTCGTGGAAACGCGAGATCAGCCGGGGGATGATCCCGATGTGGCTGATGATGGGAAGCGGCAGGCGGGCTTCCTGACCGAACTGATCCCGCAGAAAGATGTTGGTGGAGTAGCACTCCATCAAGTCTTCCGGGATGTTGACGGCCGCCCGGTAGGTGTTCTGAGGGATGCAGATTAAATCGCCTTTTTTTACAATATAAATGTGGCCCCCGATATTGTACTCGGCCTTACCGTCTATGACGTATGTAATGTCGATGAAGGGGATCACATTCGCATCGATTTTCCAGTTGGGCGTACACTTCCTGTGGATGTAATAATGAAGTTCAGGAATCATGTTGTTAAAGTCAGGAATCATAAAAGCTCCTTTTCCTCCCGTGATGCAGAGATAACGCTGTCTGTGGTATGGCTTCATTATAGAGGAGGAAAAACAATTGCGCAACGGAGTTTTTAAACAGAATTTTATCTTTAATAATTACAAATGGCCTTTGATTCCTTCATTCTTTTTTATTGTGCAACTTGTTATAATGCATTTGTAAATAAACAACATTTAAAAACACTTTGCACAGGGAAGTAACGCCGCCCGGTGGTATCGATATCTGTGAAAAGTAAAAAGTATAAAGGAGGGGAGCCCATGACCGGTGTCGCAGTGATCGGAACAGGCGTGATTTCAGAGAGCCATATCGAGGCGTATCTGGCCTTTCAGGACAGGTGCCGTATCATAGCATTGTGCGACCTCGTCCCCAAAAAGGCGGAGGCGCTGAAAGAAAAATACCACTTAAAAGACACGGCTGTTTACAGCGACTGTAAAGAGATGGCAGAGCGGAGCGACATCTGTCTGGTCAGCATCTGTACCCCGCCGTTTACCCATGGGGAGAGCGCCGTGATCTGCATGAAAGCGGGAAAACACGTTCTGGTGGAAAAGCCTATGGCGTCTTCTCTGGAAGAGTGTGACGAGATGATGCGGGTTCAGCGGGAGACAGGCTGTTATCTGGGAGTCATCTCTCAGAACCGCTACCTGCGGGACAACCGGAGCTTGAAGAGCGTAATCGCCTCCGGAGCCGTGGGAAAGGTCCTGTTCGGACAGGTGGAATCTCTATGGTTCAGAGGTCGGGAATATTACGATCTTTGGTGGAGGGGAACGTGGGAAATGGAAGGCGGAGGCTGTACCCTAAACCACGCTGTACATCAGATCGATCTGCTGAACTGGATCATGGGAGCTCCCCGCACAGTGACGGCTGTCCTGGGGAATACAGCACATGACAATGCCGAGGTGGAGGATGTGTCCGCCGCGATCCTTACCTATGAAAACGGTGCGCTCGTGACGGTAACGGCCTCTCTCGTAACGCACGGGGAAGGGCAGAGGCTGAGCTTTCAGTGCGAAAAGGCGGGCGTGGCGTCTCCGTGGAAGGTGGTGAGCAGCAGGTCCGCACCAACGGGCTTTCCTGTCGAAAACGAAGCGTTTGAGGAACAACTTCAGACGCGTTACCGGGAGC
>NZ_JBKVCZ010000222.1:5175-5989 GCF_046966825.1 Hungatella sp.
CTGCCGCCGCCCCGGTATACCGGTCACAAAGGCCAGATCGATACGGTGCTGCGTTTCCTGGAGTGCGGAGAACTGCCGCCGGAGAGCAGCGCGGACGGCCGCCTGGCGCTGGAGGTGATAACCGCCATATACCAGTCGGGCTTTACGGGACAGACGGTTACGCTTCCGCTGTCTGGAGATGCACCCCTTTATACGAAAAAAGGATTTATGGCGAATGGAAAGCATTTTTATGAGAAAGAGGCGCATCAGAAATGAGGCGCTGTGGAGGACGGAAATCATGCACGGACGGAGAGACTTCTGCTGGCTGGCAAAACAGGTGCAAAACAAAAACATAATTACTTATTATCTGGATGATGGGAAGAAAACGGCAGTTACAGAGACTATAGAGCGGGAAATGCCGCTGCTGTTTAAAGAAATCAGACGATCCGGTTCGCCGGATGCCTCGATTGCTTTTTTGCCGGGAGATGAAGCGGCCCTGGGGACAGAAGGGTACCGGATCGGGGAGACGGAGGCCGGTTATAAGATAGAAAGCGCGTCTCCTGTGGGATATTTATACGGCATGTACGGGCTGCACCGGCTTCTGACCGCACAAAATGAGGCTGGATTTCCGTATGAGTCGGTACCGGATCAGAGCATCCGCATGATCGATCATTGGGATAATTTCGACGGTTCCATCGAGCGTGGTTACGCGGGAGAGTCCATTTTTTACGATCACAACACCTTTCGGGGAGATACGGAGCTTATCCGGCAGTATGCAAGGCTGCTGGCCTCGGTGGGGATCAATGCGGTTCTGATCAACAATGTCGATGTACAC
>NZ_JBKVCZ010000223.1:0-5952 GCF_046966825.1 Hungatella sp.
GCTTGGTGACTACTATCTGCCCGGCCCGGAGCGCCTGATCCGCACGCTCATTCTGCAAATGCAGGATCTGGAAAAGGCAGGCGTGGAAAACGGCATTCGGGAAAGAGGTATCGCCGAATCCGCCGGAACGCTGGTACGGCTTCGCGCATTGATCCGGAAATCCAGAGCATGGCTGGCCGAGAAGCTGGAACAGGGAAATGTGGAAGACGAGAACAGCGTCCTTTACGAGGAACTTGGCGGAATCTGGACACTTGACCGTTTAAATGAACTGGGCTTAAAGAAGGAGAACGCTCGTCTCCTGCAGCTTTCCTTCCAGGAATCCTGCGACATGGCCCGAAAAGAACTGGTAGACCAGGGCTGGTGGATCGACTTAGACAGCGGAGAGCTTTCCGTCACCTGTCATTACCGCCCGCTGAAGGCATTAAAATATGTAAAGGAAGAAGACTCAGTATCCGACATGGTGCGGGTTCCCTGCCTCTCCTACTATCCGGGTACGGGAAACCGCCGGATTCGCTGGGACCGTCAGGAATTCGAACCGGTCACCAGTGCCGTTATGAGTGAAGTCCGGGCCCATGCCTGTGCATCCGTCAAAGAAGCGGTTAAGGCTGCCAAAAATGAACTGAAAAATACACTCTCCTCCGGACGGTACGGCTGTCTGCTTTCTTATGCTCTGATTGGGCATAGTGCCGAAGAACTTACTGATGAGACCACCCTGGGACTGATAGACCACGACAATACTACCATCCGGCTGGCGGACCGCCCCGGCGACCAGCCAGGTGTGTTCAGACTCACCCAGCTTCCCGATCCCGGGTTTTTAGAAAATCAGGTACTTTTCGGTGTCTTATGGTACAGCACAGAACTTCATGCCATTTGTCTGCACCCGTATGCGGTCATCACAGATCAGGCTGTCGTACGTCTGCTTTATTAATATGGGGAGGAACAATTATGGAACTTCAGGCATTATATGATCTTCAGGAACGGCTGGAAGCCGCGGCGGCGGCAGGCGTCCGGCTTGCCGGAGAAGACTTTCGATTGAAAAGAGCCGTAGACAGCATCGCCCCTCTGGCCGACGCATCTCCGGTAATTAAAAAGCTTTATCTGATGGCCGCCCAGACCATCGCCCCGGACTGCAAAGACCGGGCGGGGACCCTGCTCGATACGCTGGCGCTCTCCGAAGCCATTCTCTGCACGCAGGCCGGGTGCGGCGTTCCCGGCACGCTCGTTCCTTTGGAGCTGGCCATGCGGCCATTCTCCCCCTGCCAGCCCTTCCGTGCAGTAAAACCTCTTCTGGAGGCCCTCACAGGCACAGGAGGCGGGAGATATGCCGTCATTTCAGAAGCGCTTCAAAACACACCGGAGCTTTTTGACGATTATCGTGTACAGGCCGCCATGGTTCCCGCCCTGTCTGACCGCTACAACGAGATTGCGGCTCTGGCGGAGGACTGGCTCTCCCATCAGGGTGAAAGCTTCCTCCCTCTCTTGAAACAGGGTTTTGCAGAGTGCAGTGACGGAGGCCGGGTACGCCGTCTTCGTGTCATCGAGGCGATCTCCGGAGAGAAGGAAAATGATTTCTACATAAGCCTGCTGGATTGGGCAAAAAAGGACTTGAGGGAGGAAGCTGTATCCGCACTCCGTTTCGACAAGAGGAATTCCGGCCTGCTTCTCGACCTTTTGAAGACAGAAAAAGGCAGCAGCCTCGAGGCAGCCCGACAGGTTCTGGTTCTCATGGATACCGCAGAGTCAGAACAGTATTTAGAAACACTTCTGGACCGTACTCCCTGGGAGGCCATGAAATATTTGAATTTTTCACGCTCCGACCACCTTTCGGCCCGTCTTGGAGCATTGGCCCATACCTTCTTTGATGAGCTTGACCTCGGTTCCGAAAATAAGACGAAGGAGCACTTAGAGCTTCTCCTCGAGGCCCTGACCGGCAAAGCGGACTCTTCCGTCCTGGCTCTGTATGAACGTGCAGCCGCAGCCGATTGGAATAAGAAGAGCTATTATGGAAGATTCCCGGAGCTTTTATCGAGATCCATCGCCCGCAGCCTCGATGAGCGGCTCATAACCTGCGCCCGCGCGCTGGCCGAAACACACGGAAAAGCCTGGTATCCCGCTTCGCTGACAGCAGATCTGCTGACCATGCCTGCAAAAACGGTTTACGACCAGTATCGGGACGTTTCCCTAAGACCAGTATTCTTGGCATCGGGAAAGAGGAGAAAAGCCGTGCCACCACTGCTCTGATGGCAGTGTTCGGTCAGATCAATTACGTGGAACGCTCCGGGCGCCACGAGTATTTCATTCCCCTAAGAGAAGGCGGCGGACGGCAGCGTCTCATAAAGCTTCAGCGGCCGCTGAAAGAAAACTTAGATCCCCGATGGTTTGAATTCTTTACCGGCAGTATGGTTCCAGTCCGGGAGGGCATAAGCTGCGTTGCCGAAAATGGAACGCCGCAAAAGCTGGACAGCGATCATCTGCTTGCCAAGATGGCCGCTCCCGAGGTTCGGCCTCTTCTCGGAAGCCATCTCTATAAAAAGGCTCTCATTGTGTCCGATAACAGCGTCCTCTACTGGCCGCTTATCCAGTGTGGCTGGACCGATTTCAAAGGACTGGTAGCCCGTTATGTAGAAAAAAATGGGGATTCCGGCATCAGCTTCTGGCGTGTCAGACAGCTGATCGACCAGCTTCCCATGACAGAGGAAGAAAAACAGCAGGAATTCCGGGAAATCGACAATTTTATCTGCACGTATCCCATGAAGAGCCCCATACGTAAAAACTGGGATTCCAGCAGTATGATGAGAAAAATGATTGATGAGGCAGCCGGTATTATATAGCACCTGGGAGGTAAATGATGGTAACAGAAAAGAACAGACAAAACAACGACAATGTACAGCGTATGCCTGCCGAGGAAATGTATCAGAGAGAGATCGATGCCCTGATCGCCTCGGAAAAAGATCCGGTGCCATCCGGATGGCGTATGAGTCCCCGCTCCGTGCTCACCTACATCACAGGGGGACGGGCCGGCGGAGTGGAAATCACACCGAAATATATCGGAAATAAACGCCTGGTGGAAATCGCCATCGCCACGCTCGTCACCGACCGCGCCCTGCTTTTAATCGGCGAACCGGGAACGGCCAAATCATGGCTGTCGGAACATTTAACGGCCGCCATTAACGGAGATTCCACGAAGGTAGTACAGGGCACCGCAGGCACCACCGAGGAGCACATCCGGTATTCCTGGAACTACGCCATGCTGATCGCCCAGGGGCCTTCCGACGAGGCACTGATCAAAAGCCCGGTCTACCGTGCCATGGAAACGGGAAGCATCGCCAGAATTGAGGAGATTTCCCGCTGCGCCTCCGAGGTTTCTGACGCGCTGATCTCCATTTTGTCCGAAAAACGAATTTCAGTGCCGGAGCTGGCCTACGAGCTGCCGGCAAAAAAAGGCTTCTCCATTATCGCAACGGCCAATACCCGTGACAAGGGCGTCAACGAGATGTCCGCAGCCCTGAAACGGCGTTTCAACATCGTGGTCCTTCCGACGCCCTCAGACTTAACCTCTGAAATGGAAATCGTAAAAACCAGGGTAGATCAGATGGCTGCCAATCTGGAATTAAACGCCAGACTCCCGGAAGCAGACGTGGTGGAAAAGGTCTGCACCATTTTCCGTGAACTGCGGAGCGGGATGACGCTGGATGGAAAACAGAAACTAAAACCGGCCTCCGGAGTACTCTCCACGGCTGAGGCCATCTCCCTTCTTGCCGGCAGCATGGCTCTGGCGGGAAGCTTCGGAAACGGAACGATTACCGACTACGATCTGGCGGCCGCCCTGCAGGGCGCCATCGTAAAGGACGAGGACAAGGACAGCATGGTCTTTAAGGAGTATCTGGAAAACATTATGAAGAAACGCGGCAGCCAGTGGCTTGGCCTTTACAAAGAGTGTAAGGAGTTGAACAAATAGATGGAGCATCCGGTTTGTTTTGGAATCCGTCATCTTTCGCCCGCCGGCGCATACCATTTGAGACGGCTCCTGGACGAAAGGGAACCGGAACTGATATTAGTGGAGGGCCCCTCCGATTTTACCGCTCTCCTTGGCGACATTGCAGGGGCGGAGACAAAACCGCCGATCGCGGTCATGGCCTACACAAAAGAGTCGCCCATCCGCACGATCCTGTACCCGTTTGCAGAATATTCACCGGAGTATCAGGCGGTGCTCTGGGCGAAGGACCATGGCGTCCCCTGCCGTTTCATCGATCTGCCTTCAGGCGTATTTCTGGGCATTCAGAGACCTGTGACAGAGACCACTCTTTCCGATGATTCAGAGAAACAGGGCTCCGGCGACGTATACCGGCTGCTGGATTCCCAGTGCGGAGAAGGCGGTCATGAGGCATTCTGGGAATATACCATGGAGCACAGCCAGACTCCGGAGGAATATATGGCCGGGGCGGCGGTATTCGGTGAAGAGCTGCGCAGTCTGACCGCGGGAAATGACAGCGACTGGCCCGAAATCCTCGTCCGCGAGGCTTACATGCGCCGCCAGATTGCCCGGGCTGCCGCGGAAGGCTTCGCGCCGGAACGCACGGTGGTGGTCACCGGAGCGTACCATACGGCAGGCCTTTTAAGCGACGCCCCTGCCATGACCGACAAAGAGCGGGGAAAGCTTCCGGCCGTGGAGTGCAGCGTGACGCTGATGCCCTACTCCTATTACCGCCTCTCCTCCCGATCCGGATACGGCGCCGGTAACAAGGCCCCCTTCTATTACGGAATGGTCTGGCGCTCTTTCCTGGAACAGGACCGGGAACTGGCGCTCTATACGTACCTGACCTCCATTTCCACCTACCAGAGAGAGCATGGCTTCATGGTCTCGTCCGCTGAAGTCATCGAGGCGGTCGAACTTTCCAAATCTCTGGCCGCTTTAGGCGGACACAGTCTGCCTGCCCTCTGCGATCTGCGCGACTCTGCCGTAACCTGCATGGGGCATGGACATTTTTCTGAAATCGCCCTCGCCGCCGCAGCCACGGAGATCGGGACTGTGACAGGCTCCCTTCCCCAGGGGGTGAGCCGCACCAGCCTTCAGGATGATTTTTACCGGAATCTGCGGGATTTAAAGCTGGAGAAATACCGGTCCGAGGTGGCGGAAAGCATATCCCTGGACCTTCGCGAAAATCTAAATGTAAAATCCGAAGCGGCCGCATTCCGCGACTTGAACCGTTCTTTTTTTCTGCACCGTTTAAGGGTGTTAAATGTCGGCTTCGGTACGCTGCAGCCGCTCAGACAGGAGGACGCCACATGGGCGGAGGCCTGGACGCTAAAATGGACGCCGGAGGTCGAGATCGAGCTGGTTGAAGCCACGCTGAAGGGGGACACGGTCACCGGGGCCGCCTCCTTTTCCATGAGAGAGCGGGCCAGGGAAGCCACGGAAATCAGCGCCGCCGCAAAGCTTCTGGAGGAATCTTACCTCTGCGGTATGCCTGAGATGGTCGCTTATATCACGGATATTCTGCAGCACCTGGCCGCGGACTCTTCTGCTCTGACCGATCTTGCGGCTTCGGCGGAAAGCATCTCCGTAGTCATGCGTTTTGGAGATATCCGGCGGCTCGATTCATCCCCGCTGGTTCCCGTTCTGGAACAGATTTTCCTGCGCGCCTGCCTGCTGCTGGTCTCTGCCTGTTTCTGCGACGATCCCGCCGCGGAACAGGTTGTAAGGAGTGTGGATCGGTTAAATTCCGTCTGCCTTCACCATGATTTTCTGGATGAGGAGCGTTTCGTCCGCCTGATGGAGGAGATCGCCTCGCGGGATGATATAAACACCAGAATCTCCGGTTTCTGCACGGCTGTTCTTCTGGAACGCGGCCGCATGCAGGATGAGGAGCTGGGACGGGAAGTCCAGAGACGGCTTTCAAAGGGAATTCCGGCCGAACTGGGCGCCGGATGGTTTGCAGGGCTGTCGAAAAA
>NZ_JBKVCZ010000224.1:0-5818 GCF_046966825.1 Hungatella sp.
GTCCCCCAGCGGATAGAGCACGCCGGCCTTGGCAAATTCCGGGAGCTGCGTGTAATTGAGACGGACAATATCGGGAACATTTTCACCGGAGGTTAAAGCCAGTCTCAGCTTGTCCGCCACATCGCCGTCTCCGCTTCCTCCCAGCTGAACCTCAAAATCCACCTTTTCTGCCAGATCGGGATTCTGTTCCAGAAATTTCTCATTGATCGTCTCGTAATTTTCCGTAGAAGGAAATACCATCATGGAGAGAGTCGTCTTTTCCCCCGAAGCCGCGCCCTCTGTCGTCTCCTTCTTCTCCCCCGCCTGAGCCTGGGCCGTGGTTTCTCCTCCGGCAGGAGCCTCACTTCCTGTCCCACAACCTGCAAGCATAGTTCCCACCATCATAAAGCTTAAAGCCAATGCCGCAATTCTTCTCCTTTTCATAACTCATGTCCTTTCTATCTTGATTTGTACCCCTATTATATTGGATTTACAATTTTCTGAACATATGCTAATATTACTATATTCTTTAAAATCCTACGATTTATTTCTGTATTCTGTGCGAAAGACGCAAAAAAGGGGGAAAATCTGTGTTTCATTTATTAATTGTCGAAGATGAAAAACGGACACGGGAGGGGCTATGCCGCCATATCGACTGGAACGGAATCGGTGTCGATCCCGTAACCGCCGTCGCGGGCGGGATGGAGGCGCTGCTTGCCGTGGATGATATCAAGCCTGATATCCTGCTGTCCGATATCCGGATGCCTCATATGACGGGAATTGAGCTGGCGACCATTATCCGCAAGAAATTTCCCAGATGCAAGATCATTTTCCTGAGCGGTTATGCGGACAAGGAGTATCTGATGTCAGCAATCGAGCTGAAGGTGGTTAATTACATAGAAAAACCGATCGACGTGGTTGAGATACGGAAAGCGGTATCAAAAGCGGTCATGCAGCTGGAATCCGAGCAGAAAGAGGAATTGATTCACGACGGATTTCAGAAGGCCCTTCCGATTATCCATGAGGAGATCGTCTCCGCCCTCGTTTCCCCCGGCCTGGACTGGCAGAGATTCAGTCAGGACTTTATCCCGCTCTATTTTGAGTGGACTAAAATAGGGAATTACTCCCTGTCCTGTATCCGGCCCGTCAAAAAGCTGGCCGGTGATGCCGGTGCCAGAGCCTTTCTCTCTTCGGTTGCCCGAGAACTCGAGCAGGCGCACGGTCTTGCTCCGGACGATTACCTATTAAGCCTTCGTTCTTCGAGAGAGGCCGTACTCATTTACAGGAATCTCCCCTCCTCTGTTATGACGCGCATCCTGGGGGACCTTCAGGCTTCCGCATCAAAATCCCAGCTTCCGGAGACAGCGATCGGAATCAGCTGGCCCTGTCTCTCCCTGACGGAGATTCCCGAACTCTATGCTGCGGTATCACGGATGACCGAATATGAAAGCTTTTACTATGAGAATTATGGGACGATTACTTTTGCGGAACCGCTGCCTTTAAAAGAGGTTCCCAAAAATATCTTTCGTCTGAAGGAACTGACATTATCCGGTGCGGAAACACTGTTTGACACTCTTGCCCGGGAAAAGTATACGGACATTCCCTATATTCGCGGTGAACTCTACAAGATTTACATGATGACCATAGAAAAAAGCTGGGATGAAAGGGTGGTGTCCTGGGGTGCGTTTGAGACGCTTTCGCTGGCGGAATACAGGGAGCTTATCTATTATGAGGTCAATACCATCCAGCTTTTAGGCGGCGACATCTACGATATTAAGATTAAAAATGCAGTACATTACATTCTGTGGAATTACTCCAATCCCGACTTGTCTATCAAGGTCATCGCGGATCACGTAAATTTATCGCAGAATTACTTAAGTACGCTGTTCAAAAAACAGACCGGGGTAACCATCAATGACTTTCTTCTGAATATCCGTGCGGAAAAAGCATGCCGCCTTTTAAGTGATACGGACTTAAAGCTTTATGAAATCGCGGAAAGGATAGGTCTTTTGGACGCCAATTACTTAAGTACTGTCTTTAAGAGGCAGTACGGTGTCACACCGACACAGTACCGCAGGACTACGGCAAAATTTCCGAGAAGGGAGAAACTCCATGAAGGTGATTCATAACATCAAACGCTGTTTTTCTTCTATGAATTATATGAAGAAGCTGTTTTTCTCCTATTTCCTGATTATTTGCCTGATTCTTGTGATCTTCTCCTCGGCCAGCTCCTACTATTCATCAAAATCGGAGACGAAGCAGGCACTGTATACGGCTAAGAACATGCTGCTCCAGACCACGGAATTTCTCGGCTATAAGGTAACCTCCATCAAGAACATCATCAATGTGATCAGTGCAGATGAGACAATCCAGACCCTGATTGCCTCCAGCGATGAATTTAACAGAGAGAGTCAGAACAACTGGATTATATTAAGCACGACGGCAAAGAGCATCATGTACAATGCCAATACGTCTAAAGATATCCATAACATCCGCCTCTTTGCGCTCGACGGCTCCATTTCCTTCGAAAACAGCAAGGAATTCGGCCAGCTCACGGAGGAAGAAAAAGAGCGCTGGTATGAACGCTCCTCCGAAAAAGAAAATATCAGTTCTCTGTGGCTTCCCGCTTCGTTTTTCAGCTCCTCCGATAAGCTCGGGGCCATTACCTACGTGAAGAAAATCCCCGATTCCAAAAATTTAAATCAGTATTTGGGAACCCTGACCGCCACGATCAATAATTCTGCGTTTAAAGACGTAATTGCCCAGGCGGCTACTACGCTGGGTACCTCTGTCCTCCTCTACAATTCATATGGTGAGACAATTATGTATCACGGAAAGGAGGACTTTTTTACGCCGGCGGATGTCGAAGCGCTACATTTGCAGGCCGCTTCGGACACGGATTCGGAGCTGCAGCAGATTAAATTTAATGGCAAAAATCACTTTATTGGAATCCAGCCGATCAGCGGCTGTGACTGGACTCTGGCTATTCTGACTCCTTCCTCCGATATCTTAAGAGCGACGAGACGTTATCAGCAGCAGACCATCATCCTGGTCATCCTGTTGATCGTTCTCCTGATTCCGGTCCTGTACCGGACCTCGAAGCAGTTAAGTTCCCGCATCTACGTGTTGAAGGAGTACATCTCCAGGGCCGTCAGCTCTAACTTTGAGATCGAACCGCTCTGCAACGGTACGGATGAAATCGGTGTTCTGACCGACAGCTTCAATGACATGGTCCGGCAGATCTCCGGTCTCCTGAAGGAACAGTATAAGCTGGGTTATGAAATCAAGGATCTGGAATTTCAGGTTCTCCAGTCACAGATTAATCCCCATTTTCTCTACAACACGCTGGACATGATCTACTGGCTGGGAATCGATAATGAGGCGCCCGATGTGGCGGAGGCAGCAAAAGAACTGGGACGTTTCTACATGCTGAGCCTTGGACATGGGGAGACCATCGTCTCCCTGAAAAATGAGCTGGACCACGTGGCGGCCTACGTCAACGTTCAGAATATGCGGTTTGAAGATCATTTTAAGCTGACCATCGATGTGCCGGAAGAGCTATACGACTATAAGATTATCAAAATTATTCTCCAGCCGCTGGTTGAAAATGCAATCCTTCATGGAATCCGCGAAAAAAGTTCGGAATCTGGAGAAATTACCATCAGGGCTGGGCTGGAAGACGGCGTGATTACCATTTCTATTGAAGACGACGGGATCGGAATTCCAGAGGAGAAGCTGGGTACACTCCTTACCCGCGGGGAAAAGAATTCCGGCTATGGTGTATGGAATATTCATGAAAGAATCCAGCTTTCTTACGGAACGCAGTACGGCCTTCGCTACACGAGCCGGCCGTATATCGGCACAACGGTATTTATTACATTTCCGGCGCTGCTGTAAATGAGAGACACCGTTATTTTTAAGCAGGAAAAAGGAGTGGAACGCATAAAAATGGGTTTTTTCTCGGCTTTGGGTGCGGGGCCGCGCAGGGAGAGTTCATATCCCAGTGTGCCGCCGTCTGGATACTCGCCATAAAAATGGCCGGGAATGGCGAACACATGCATTTTGTGTCCGACAATCCCGGCCATTTTTATGGCGAGTAGGAAGCGGGGCGGACACGGGATATGAACTCTCCCTGCGCGGCCCCGCACCCAAAGCTGAGAAAAAACCTAAAAATGGGTCCACTCCTTTTATAATGATTTGTTATCTAAAATCTTCTGCTGCCGAAAGCACTGTGATTTGCTTAAACTGCATCTCCCTTACTCCGCTTTCATTGTTTCCAGATTACCGGCGTTTTCATTCTGTCCGGTACTTTTCTTGCTGTTATCCGAATTATCACTTTTTAAATTTTCACTTTCGGAATTATCAGTTCCGGTCTTTTGGCTGTCGGGCCTGCCATTCTTATTCAGTTCCTTTAACGCCGCCTTTACATCTTTTAAAAATGCGTTCCACTCGTCTTCGTGGGCCACATAATAACGCGGGCAGTCTTTTCCGGTGGCATCGTAATGGCGGATCACATCTTTTTCTGTCAGATCCAGTTCCCAGCAAAGCCAGGAAGTCAGCTTCACCAGGGAAGCATATGTATCATCGGTAAACTTTCCATCCTCGCCGGGATGGCAGTTCTCAATCGAAACCGAGTCCAGATTCTTTTCCTTCGATGTGGAATAGGCGATTTCATCCAGTGGAATTCCCTGAAGAATCTCCCCGTCAAGCCCTATGATAAAATGGCTGCTGGCCGAGGTCGCCTTATCTCCCTTCTGATCTTTTAAATTATTGAAATAATTCCAGTTCTGCTTTGCAGTCGTTCCCGGATTCGCCACGTAATGAATGATGATCTCATTAACCCGGTTCATCTTTGTTCCCGGCCTGGAATACGGATTCACTTCGAAGAAATCCTGCGTAATCCAGTCAGGAGCGACAAGGGCGCTCAAATCGATAGCTCTGCGTTCTATCCGGCCTTCCATATACAGACTCAGCGCTCCCAGAACGGCTCCGGTCAAAAGAGCCAAAAATGCGGAAAAGAGGCCAAATAAAATCCTCGCTCTCCGGCGCTGCCGTTTCATTCTTTTTTGTCTTCTTATCCTGGAACGTCTCCGCATCTCAAGATCTTCGTATCTTTCATTATCCCGATTCATTTGTACCGGCTCACCTCGCCCCCCATTTTCTCTTACATAAGTGTAAGTCGTGAAGGCCTGAAATGTCAACATTCATACTATTAAGCTTTTATTACAAATTTCACCGGATATTCTTATTGTTTTGTAACATATAAAAACAACAATCCCCTCCTGTGTATATAATGATAGTGTAACTGTATTTTATTTGAAAGGATAATGATCATGAATTCATATAATAAACAATGTCAATGCCGCTGTCCCGGCTGTTGTCCCGGCTGCCCTGGCTGCTGCCACGGCCCCGCTCCGGAGCCATGCCCTTGCCGGGTCGGACCGACTGGGGCTACTGGACCGACCGGAGCTACCGGGGCTGCTGGTCCGACAGGGCCTACGGGGGGTATGGGGGATACTGGACCTGCTGGACCAATTGGGCCCACTGGGGTGACAGGCCCTCAGGGAGTTACTGGGGCGACCGGGCCTACCGGAGTTACTGGGGCGACCGGAGCCACGGGGCTGACAGGAGCGACTGGCCCTACCGGGCTTACTGGTGATCCTGGGCCTACTGGTCCTACTGGCCCTACTGGACTTACTGGTGATCCCGGACCTACAGGACCTACCGGCGCTACCGGCCTTGTTGGTTCTACTGGATCTACTGGCCCAACTGGACTTACCGGGGATCCTGGACCGACTGGAGTTACTGGGCCTACCGGTCTTACCGGTCCTACTGGTGC
>NZ_JBKVCZ010000225.1:0-5738 GCF_046966825.1 Hungatella sp.
TGCGGCGGCATATCCTACCCACTTAAAAACGCCATATCAAGGCTTGTCCAACCTTGCTACGGCGTTTTAGGTGTAATCATAGGGGCTGTTTAATTGTCTTTAAGATAGTGGAAAGCCGCATGGTTACGGCAATTTCCGTGTTGTGCATATATTGACGGAGCAGTCGGGCCTGTAGCTCCTCTCGGACCTGCAGCTCCTGTTGCACCGGTCGCACCTGTTGCTCCAGGAAGTCCCTGAAGTCCGGTTACACCCTGCGGACCCTGAGGACCTGTAACACCGGCAGGCCCCTGCGGACCTGTAACACCCTGAAAGCCTCTTGGTCCCTGTGGACCCTGCGGCCCTGTTGCCCCACGAGGCCCCTGCGGACCTGTCGCGCCCTGAGGCCCTCTCGGCCCAGGACAGCCCTGCGGACCCTGCGGCCCCGGAAGACCTGGAAGTCCCTGCGGCCCTCTCGGTCCCTGAGGCCCTGGACAGCAGTGGCACATGTTATTACCACAGTTATTACCGCAATTACCACCGCAATTACTACCACAAGTACCTCCACAGCTACGATTTGATACATTCGGACAGCCTGGACGGTCTGCATACGGCGACTGCTGTGAAACAGACTGGTACTCCTGTTGTCCATCGGATATATGGTTATCGAAATTGGGGATTCCAAACGGGCCCCCCGCCTTCGGATAATATTTACAACTCATAAAAAACCTCCTGAATTCTCTTTCCATTATTATTCTATGTCCAACAGGAAAAAAGAGTTCTAGGGGTTCTGTTTACTTCCAATTATCACGGCAAAATAAAAGGGATCACAGCTTCCTGCAATCCCTCTTTCCGCTTTGTTTCAATCCACGCTCGATAATGTCACAGAGTGCGACTACATCTTATAGATGCGCGGCTTGACTTATTGTCAGTGGGGGGACCGATTTCTCTCCGCCCGCCACTGCCGTTAAGCTTATTTTTGGCGTTTCATTCCTCCATCTGTAGAGGTGGGGAATTCTCGCTTGTTTTGTTAAATCTTTTCGAACCGTTCCACGTCCGTTACAAATATCGTTGCCCCGCCAAGCTCAACGGTCATTGGCATCATCATATATCCTGCTGAAATAGATGCAATATTCGGTGCCGGAACATTACAGGTTATCTTCTGTCTCTTTCCACAGGTATCCTTAATTAAATTAATTACTTCCTCAACCTTGTCATCATTCGTACCAATCATCAGAGTAGAGTTGCCTTTCTTCAAGAACCCACCGGTAGTAGCCAATTTCGTTACGCTGAAGCTGTTTTCATTCAGTACATCTGTCACACGGTTTCCATCATCGGAACTGACAATTGCATAAACTATCTTCATATCAATCACCTCGTTGTCTTTCTTGGCAAATATATAAGCTGGTTCTATTATAAAGCATAATCAGAAAAAATAAAACAGCAAATCACAAAATAGTTATCAATTTTCTGTTAATATTCATAACTCTTCATCTTTTCTGCAAGCTTTCGATAAACCCAGGTCTGCATCCACGGCTCCTTTGATGCGTTGATTCCATCCTCCGTCAAAAACCAGCGCACATCACTGTTTTCATCCTCTTTTTCATGCAGATTTGCTTCTTCATCCGCCTCCAGCAGATAGGTGATGTTCAAATGAAGGTGAGACGATACATAGCTTCCATTTTTCATATGACCGGACACAGTCAGTATCTCAATGGA
Source organism: Hungatella sp. (assembly GCF_046966825.1). NCBI lineage: Bacteria > Bacillati > Bacillota > Clostridia > Lachnospirales > Lachnospiraceae > Hungatella > Hungatella sp. Next base: position 1,696 of record NZ_JBKVCZ010000225.1, read on the forward strand.
AAAGATATCTTCGGTGACAGGGCTCACAGAGCGAAGCCCGCTCTCCTCCATCGCCTCTTTTTGAGCCACCAGAAGCAGGTTCTTCTCTCCATCCGCATGACCGCCCAGCCAGGCCCACGAATCGTAAATATTATGATACGCCATCAAAATTTTACTGCGCTCACGGTTTGTCACCCATGCCGAGGCAGTCATATGGACGTCTTTGCTCTCTCTCGTATATACCAGATCCCCTCGCTCCAAAAACTTCAGAATCTGTTCCCGGTCTTTTTCTTCCTGTTCATTATATGGTATGTAACCCATTAATGCTTCCTTCAAATCCATCTCTTTTTCCCTCCTGCCGCCACTTTTTTAACTTTCCAGTCATAACTCGTCTTTTTTTGCTTATATATTGAATAAGAACCTTATTTAACGAGGATATTTCATGGATATAACAACATTTCATTACTCAGATCACATTCCGTATCCACCCGTAAAGGTGGACGGCAAAAATCCCCAGTATGCGGCCGCAATTCTTTCCAATATTGGTTCCTGCAACTCCGAGATGACCGCAGTCAGCCTTTACTTTTATAACAGCCTGATCACCAGGGAGCACTATCACGACGTATCCGAATGTTTCAACCGGATCAATCTTGTGGAAATGCGGCATCTCGATATCTTTGGTGAACTTGCTTTAAAGCTGGGAACTGACCCGCGGTTATGGAGCTATAACAAAGGGCGCATGTACTACTGGTGTCCCGGATGCAACCAGTATCCGACGCAGATTCATGCACTGCTCACTAATGCACTCGAAGGAGAGATCCAGGCTATCCACAAATACCATGCTCAATCCGAATGGATTGAAGATGGACATATTCGGTCAATTTTAAACCGCATCATCGCGGATGAAGAGCTTCACGTCAAGATATTCCGTTCTCTCTTATCCGAGTTTTCCATGCCGGAACCAGAAACGCACTCGGAGCCGGCTGAATCACCGGAGCCCACTACTCAGGTTCCTACATAATGTGTTTCTTCGTCTCCTGATCCAGTCTGTCACGCAGTACGGCCATCAGCCCGTCTTCACGAAAATAGGCTGCGCCGTACTGCAGATTAAATTCATAATCAAAGTCGGACGGATTCATCCCCTGATTATGCTGCAAAATAGTTTCCGCCTTATCCAGAGCCTTCACCAGATGGGCCTCAGGAGACCTGTTCTCGTTATATTCCTTCCAGATCGCCATAAAATTCTCACGATCTTTATCCGGGAGAAATGAAAACAGCCGTTCCACAGACCGCTGCTCCTCCGCATGCTTTTGCTGTTCATCTGGCAGCAGGGCGGCCGATATATCACCGTCATACAGCTCCCCCAGATCATGGATCAGGCACATGATAAGTACCCTCTTTCCATCCAGTTCCGGATATTCGCCCAGCATCAGAGCGGCAAAGAGAGCCAGCCTCCAGCTGTGTTCAGCCGTGCTCTCCTGTCTCCCTGCAGATCCCCACGCCGTGCGCAGTACATTCTTTAAAAGCTCTGTCTCCTTTATAAAAGCCAGATACCCGTCAAGCCGTTCTTCCTCCATCATTCATCCTCCATCCTGATTTCTACACCCTCCTGGTGCTTCCTCTCCATCTGATGCCGATTCTTCCTATTTTCCACTGTGTCAAATATAATCGAGAAATCGTAATCTTCCGGATAGAGCTCTTCTGCTGCGACTAAAAGCTTTATCCGTTTGTGATTGATCCATATCTTCCTGTCCTGCAGCTGCACCTGGAGGACGCCCTTCTCATTCACCGTTCTGCATACAATTCCCGTCTTTTTATCCGGCAGAACTAAAACACTGTCGCCAACTGTAAACTTCACAGCCAGTTCCTTCTGAATTCCCTTTTCTTCCTTCTGTTTCCGAATACGGGGGCCTTCCGGAAGAATGACATGCTTTTTCTTTTTGTCTCCGCTCTCCGCCTGAAGCCGCTCTGGTTTCAAGTTGCCGTATGCAGCCTGTTCCGCTCTTAAAAGCATGGCATCCGGCATACCTAATTTTTTAGCAATAAACAGGGCGCAGCTTTCTCCCGCTTCTCCCTGTACAAGCCGGTAAAGCGGCTGCAGGGTCTCCCGGTCAAAGGCCATTCTCGCATTCTCAACACCATCGGCCGCTTCCGCATATCCCTTCACCTCCGGATAGTGGGTCGTAACCAGGAACAGACATCCGCACTGCCTCAGACTCTCCAATATGGCAATGGCAATTCCCATTCCCTCCGCCGGATCCGTACCGGACCCAAGTTCGTCCAGAAGTACCAGACTCTCCGGTCCTGCTTTTTTCAAAATATCCAGCACATTTGTAATGTGAGCGGAAAAGGTGGACAGATTCTCAGATATATTCTGTCCGTCTCCAATATCGCACAGCACCTGATTATTCATACAGAGACTGGCTTCTTCACATGGCACGTGAATTCCGCACTGCGCCATGATACAGAACAACCCCACCGTCTTCATCGTCACAGTCTTCCCGCCTGTATTGGGTCCTGTAATGACAACACCATTTCCCCGGTTTCCGAGCTCGAAGCTCAAAGGCACTGCGTGTTCCCGACTCATCAGCGGATGTCTGCCGTTCCTGATTCGAATGTTCCGTTCCATGTTGATCTGCGGTTCTTTCGCCTCCATAGCAGCGCTTAACTTTCCTTTGGCGAATATATAGTCCAGCTTCTCAATCAGTCTCTTGTCGGCTTCGAAAACCTCCCGGTTTTCCGCCACCATGGCCGTCAGTTCATAGAGAATTCGTCTCGTTTCATTCTCTTCTTCCATCTTCAGCAGCTCCAGCTCTGAATTCATAGAGGCAACCGCTTCCGGTTCGATAAAAAGAGTGGCCCCTGTAGCGGACTTATCAATCACACTTCCCGGTACCGATGACCGGTATTCCTTCTTTACAGGCAGACACATCTTGCCATTACGGTTCGTCACGTAATGATCAGCAAAACAGTTCTTCCTGCTCTTTAAGATTGAGTCCGCTTTAGCCCGGACCTTTTCCTCCATACGGATTATGTCCTGCCGCAGACTTCTGAGAAGGCGGCTGGCTCCGTCCTCGACCCGTCCTCCTCTGACAGCTTCCGCGAGCTGCTCCCTCAAGTGCTCCAGGGGATCCAGTTCCTCATCATAGCAGGCCAGACTTGTGTTTAAATATCTGCACCGGTTCAAAAAGTCCTTCAGGCGTTTTACCGCCGTCAGCGTCATACCGACCGATTCCAGCTGTTCGGCTGACAGACAGCCGTCCTGTCCGACTATAATCAGGATGTCATCCACATCACTCATGGACGCAATCGGCGGCATACCTGCACTTTCAATAATCCGTCTCGCCTCTGTCGTATCCTTCTGACTCTTCCTTACATCGCCCTCGTACAGATACGGTTCCATGCTGCGTATTCTCTCTTTTGCTGACTTTGTACATGCCAGTTCTTCCAGTTGTCTTAATATATGGTCAAATTCTAATGTATGAAATGTGTTGTTCATTGTTCTTTCTCCTGTTTTATTGTTCATTTACCAGTAGCAGCCAGGCGGCATCAGAAGAGGAATAGACAGCAGCTTTTCTTATTACGAATAAAGAGTCCGGCGAGCCGGACTCTCGCGCCGGAGCGCGGTTGCCTCAGCAACCATACTTCCTTAGCGCGGAGTGCGCATCCTGCCCGGAGGGCTTTTTGTGTAACAGGAGCACTTTCCTGTTACACAAAAAACTGCAGGATCATAGGGCTGGCTATGTTCCTGCAGATAACGATTCATCCTTTTCGTGTATATCACTGCCATTCACATCCCTATGGTCCAAACAGGTACACAAAATAGAAAGAAGATTCTGCCTTACAAAATCAATCTTCTCTTAAGCTGTTCCTGTTCCCGCTATTCTCTTTCTATGCGCCATATTCAGATGCAATTAACAAACACACACTTCCAATCATTTTTATTTATCGCTACTATATCATGTCAATCTGCAAATGTCAACGGAATTTCCTTCCACCTTCTGTCCACTATATAAACCAAATATGATAATGTCCTAAGTAACCACAAATGAAAATGTCCTCAA
>NZ_JBKVCZ010000226.1:0-5695 GCF_046966825.1 Hungatella sp.
AAGCGGTGAACCGTCTGCGGGCCGCCGCGGTCTCCTACTCGGCGCCGCCGAAGGCGAGGAGACGGGCGGAGAGCATCTCGTGGGACTACCGTATCGAAAATCTGGGCATCAGAGTCACATTTTTCGATGACATGAAGGGCGTGGAGAGCAATATCCGTGCGCTGAGCACCATGACAGGAACCGTGATCTTTATAACCGTGCTTATCATACTGGCGGCCTCATTCCTTTTCTCGGAGACCATCGTCCGCCCGGTGACCAGGCTCCATAAGAATCTGGTCCGGGTGAAGGAGGGCGATTACACAGTCCGCGTGCACGTCGAGACCAGGGATGAGGTGGGAGACCTCTGTGACGCGTTTAACGGCATGGCAGAGGAGATTGACCGCCTCGTCAATCGGGTGTATTCCGTGGAACTGAAGGAAAAGGAGGCGGCCATCAAGGCGCTGCAGGCTCAGATCAACCCTCATTTTCTCTACAACACCCTGGATATGATCAAGAGCATGGCGGAGCTTTACGGGGCCTTGCAGGTATCGGAGATGATCATGGCCTTATCGAAGCTATTCCGCTACGCGACCCATACGGACGGTGTCCTCGTCACCATAAGGGAAGAGCTGGAGAACCTTTCCAGCTACATGACGATCGTCAATGCCAGATTCGGAGGGCGGATTGCGTTCGCCGCCAGGGTTCCGGAGGAGCTGCTTGCAGAGCCCATCGTAAAGGTCTGTCTGCAGCCGCTTGTGGAGAACTCCATCTCCCACGGGCTGGGCAGGGGCCGTGCTGGCGGCCGGATCGCGGTTACGGTAAAAAAAGAGGAGGGAATCATGACGGTTACGGTGGAGGACAATGGCGGCGGCATACAGCCGGAGCGGCTGGCGGAGATCCGCGGCCGCCTGGAGCGGAGAGAACGGGTGGAAGAGGAGTCCGGCAGGGGCAATGTGGGACTGAAGAATATCCACGACAGAATCAGGCTTTATTATGGAGATGCGTATGGCATTGTGATTGACAGCTTTCCGGGAAAGGGAACCGTGGTGACACTGTCCTATCCGTCAGACGAGATTCCGGCCCCGGAGATGATAAAGGAGGAACCGATTTGAAAGAGAGACCCAATCTATTATTTCTGATGACAGATGAACAGCGTTACGACGCAGCCGGATGGGTGAACCGCCAGGTACATACGCCGGCCCTTGACCGGATGGCGGAAGAATCCGTGTGCTTTTCCCGCGCCTATACCACAAACCCGTCGTGCATTCCGGCGAGGGCAGCCATCTTTACCGGGCGCTATCCCTCCCAGTGCGGCGTACCGGGATTTGTCAGCAGCCTTCCCAAAAAGGAGACCACATTTATGAAGTATTTACAGGAGGGGGGCTACTATACGGCTGTCATCGGAAAACAGCATTTCTGGCGCTCTGAAATTGAGCGGGGATACGATTATGAGGATATTGTGGATGAACATTTTCCGCCGGAGATAATCACGAAGGAGCTGGCCGACGGCGAATTCGGCCTTCCGGCCAACAAGACGGTCTCCGACCGCGTCTCCAGCTATGTGGAGTTTCTGGCCGACAGCGGTTTTACCAGGGGATCCCAGCTTTTCAGGGAGATAAACAGTAAGGGGATCTATGAATTTACAGGAGAAGAAAAGTACCACGTGGACGCCTACATCGGCGACCGGGGAAGAGAGTGGCTGGAGGAGAGCTGTCCCGATGACAGGCCCTGGTTCCTGACCCTTTCATTTCCGGGGCCGCACATGCCCTTTGACGGGATTGGGCTTCCAGATGAAGAGGCCTACGGGGAAATGGAACTGGATTTGCCGGGAACCGAGCTTTCCGACCTGTTCCATAAGCCGCCCCATTATCTCGACATCGCTAAGAAATTCGGCAGTCTCGATTTAAAGAATCACACGTCACCGGATGGGCTAACCCCGGATGAGATCCGACTGATGAAGAAGGCCTACTATGCCAATATGACTCTGATTGACCGGAAAATCGGACAGGTGCTTGAGCTCCTTAAAAAGAAAGGGCTTTACGATAACACCCTCATCCTGTTTACCTCGGACCACGGGGACTTTATGGGAGATTTCGGTGTGGCCACCAAGGCCCAGTACTGCTCGGAGGCCCTGATGAGGATTCCGTTTCTGTTAAAGCCTCCGTTTTCCGGCTTTAAAGGCCGCAGAGAGGACAGCTTCATCAGCTCGGTCGAAATCGCGGCCACATGCCTCACGGCGGCGGGAATCACTGTCCCGGATACCATGATGGGTCGGAGTCTGACGCAGTTTTACGAGGACGGCGCCAAAGAAATATGGCCGGACGTCTACATGGAAGCGAGAGACATCCGGGCCATACGGGATGAACATTATAAACTGATCTACTACCAGAACAGGAGCTACGGCGAGTTCTACGATCTCCAGAACGATCCGGAGGAGAAGTATAATTTATGGGATGATCCATTGCTTCAGGAGCGGAAATACGAACTGATGAAGCGGCTTCTGGACCGGATGATCGACCTCGGCGAGGGCGGGAAGACCGTCTGGAATATTGGCGCTCCCGTCATATAAGCGGTGAAGCTTTCCGCGCGCCCCTATTCCGGATCCCAGCCGTCATTTCCTGAGAGAACGGTGGCCTTTGTAAAGCGTCCGGCCTCTTCTTTCGTCAGGCGGCGGACCCATTCCGGGCGGCGATCCATGGCGGCGCCCGGTCCAAAGCTCTCATACTCCGCATAAAACGCGTGCTCTCTGGCCTCCGGTTTGTTCCAGTCATCCCATCCCTCTTCGCAGATATGGGAATCCATGTAGCAGTTCAGGAGAACCGTTTGGGCGTATTCGCGCCATGGCCGCCCCAGGAAGGCGCTGTGCGGGGGACAGCAGCTCTCGAAACGGCAGTCCTTCATGATATAGCCGAATTCCTGGCCTTCAGGCGTGGAGGCTGCGGTGACGTAGCTGTTCACCGGGCTGTCCGTACACTTGGAAAACAGGGTACAGCCTTCAAAATAGGCGGCCGCTCCGCCGAAGATGAAGTCGATATCGCCCTCGATGTAGCAGTTCCGGTAATAATGCCTTCCGCTGATGCGGGGGGCATTCTGCTTCGGCCCGGTAAATCCTCCCGGCTCGATCTCCCTCGGCGGGAGAGGCGCGGTAAAGAGGGTATCCTGGTTTCCCAGGAAACGGCAGGAGTCGAAGAAGAGGCGGTCCCCATCCGCATAGAGGGCCAGGGCCTGTCCGGCCTCGGTCCCTTTCCCGGCGCTGTTTTCAAATGTGATGCTGCGTGCGGTGAAGTCGTGGGTGTCGATGAAGCATGTCCAGGTGCGGAACGTACGGAGCGGCCCACCCTCCGGTGCTTCCATGCGGGCGGAGAGGCAGCCGGTGATTACAGTGGAACCGTCCTCTTCCCCGAGGAAGGTCAGATGCGGTATGCGCACGGTAATCTGTTCCCGGTAGATTCCGTTGTGCAGGAATAGCGTTTCTCCTTTTCCGGAATCCGGAGTTTTTGCAAGGCAGTCCAGCGCTTCCTGTATGGATGAAAAATCTTTTTTCCCGTTTTGATCGATCTCTATCATAGAATTCCTTCTTTCCAAATGGAGTGGATATTTTTACGATTCGTACTAAATATATCCATTTTACGACAAATTTGCAACAGAAATGATTGACTTCTAATTCACAAAGTGAGATAATACCTTAAACTGTGAATGGAATTAATTCAAAAATGCATATGGGGACGGGAGCTTGCCTTCCGTCTCCGTTGCATTCTTATCCATGGAGGAGAGAATGGAGAAGGAATATCTGTTATTTGATCTGGACGGAACGCTGACCGATCCAAAAGAAGGCATCACCAAATCCGTGCGCCACGCCCTGAAGGCTTATAACATCGAGGTGGAGGACTTAGATACGCTCTGCTGCTTTATCGGACCGCCGCTGAAGGACAGCTTCATCGAATACTACGGATTCAGCGAGGAGGATGCGTTGAACGCGATCGGTGTCTACCGGGAGTATTTTTCCGACCGGGGAATCTTTGAAAATGAGGTCTACGAGGGGATCGAGGAGATGCTGAAGGCGCTTACTGCCTCCGGGAAAAAGCTTTTTGTGGCTTCCTCGAAGCCTGAGGTCTTTGTCAGAAAGATCATGGAGCATTTCGGACTGGATTCGTATTTCACCTTTATGGGGGGCGCGGATTTAGGAGAGACCAGAGTGAAGAAAGCGGATGTCATCCGGTACGTCCTCGCGGAAAACGGGATTACCGATCTGGAAAAAGTGATCATGATCGGTGACAGGAAACACGATATCTTAGGAGCCAGGGAGGTCGGAGTCGACAGCGTGGGCGTTCTCTACGGTTATGGAGACCGGGAGGAGCTGACCGGCGCTCAGGCAGATTTTCTGGCGGAGACAGTTTTGGATTTGCAGAATCTCTTATAGTGTGATATGATACACAGTATTATGGCGCTTAAGGAATAGTTTTGGCTGACGGCGAAGAGGAACGCCTTAAGGAGGAGACGCATTATGATTGAACTGGGAAAAGAAAAGAGACAGATAATCAGACCGCTTTGCGGACAGGCGGATCACGTTCTGGTGCATGGAGCGGTTCGGGGATATATGGGCCGTGTATGGGTGCCGGATCTGACGAATCCATCGTACTGCCTGATACATCTGGGTGATTTCGCATACCTGTTTGGCATATGCCCAAAGGGTGAACAGGCCATGGAACTGAAAGCACAGCTTTACAGAGAATGCGGCCAGGATTACATCACCCCATCCGATGAGAGATGGGCCGAATGGCTGGAGGAATCCTTCCCGGGAGAATACAGGGTTCTATCCCGGTATTCCATGAGAAGGGACAGGAACCATTTTTCGGAGGAGGCACTGGAGTCCTACTGCAGGAATCTGCCCGCCGGAATTCGATTAAAGAAAATCGACAGGAGACTGTACCAGACGGCGCTTAAGGAGGAATGGAGCCGTGATTTCTGCTCCAATTTCGAAACTCCGGAGGAATTTGAACAGAATGGCCTTGGCTTTGTGGCCATGGATGGCAGAAAGATCGTTTCCGGCTGTTCTGCCTATGGAATCAGCCAGGGAATGTTTGAGATACAGGTTGAGACCCGGAAGGAGTACCAGCGGAAGGGGCTGGCCCTGGCGTGCAGCGCCCGGTTCATCCTCACGTGTCTGGAGCAGGGGATCTATCCGAGCTGGGATGCAATCAGCTTACAGTCAGTCGGACTGGCGGAGAAGCTGGGATATATATTTGACAGAGAATACAAAGTTTATCAGCTCTACGATATGGAGAGCGGCCTTTTAATGGCGTAGCCAGTACAGTATTTGGAGGAATACCAACGATGAAAAGAGTAAAAGTCGGATTCTGGGGAATTGATTCGATCCTGGAATTTGTAAAAATAACCGGCAGCAGCCGTCATAAGATGGAACTGGTCTGCGGGAGCACGGTGGTGGATGCGAAATCACTGCTGTCGGTGCTGTCCGTAAAGGCGGCCCAGGCGGTGGAGCTGGTGATTCATGAGGAATGCTGCGAGCGTCTGCTGGAGCGTCTGGACCCTTATATCGAGCATGGCAGCCTGCTGGACAGGGCGCACCATTTAAGCGCCTGAGGAACGAACAGCCGCCGCAGGACAGGGCTGAGAGCATGTCCGCCGGGCGCGGCGTCATCATAATTAAAACTGACAGGAAAAGGAACTTGAAAAATTGAGTAAAGTGGTGTATACT
>NZ_JBKVCZ010000227.1:0-5551 GCF_046966825.1 Hungatella sp.
TGGCAGTTACTTATCCAGAGATTGCCAAGATGCAGACAAGAGCCGTTATGGAAGCTGCAATCGAAGTAAAGGAAGAAGAAGGATACGACATCATTCCTGAGATCATGATCCCACTCGTAGGCGAGAAGAAGGAATTAAAGTTTGTAAAAGATATCGTAGTTGAGACTGCAGAAGCAGTTAAGGCAGAAAAAGGCTCTGACATCCAGTACCACATCGGTACCATGATTGAGATCCCGAGAGCTGCATTAACAGCAGACGCTGTTGCGGAAGAAGCAGAATTCTTCTCCTTCGGTACAAACGACTTAACACAGATGACATTCGGATTCTCCCGTGATGACGCTGGCAAGTTCTTAGATTCTTACTACAAGGCTAAGATCTACGAGTCTGATCCATTTGCAAGACTTGACCAGACCGGTGTTGGACAGCTTGTTCAGATGGCTGCTGAAAAGGGCAGAAAGACAAGACCTGACATCAAGCTTGGTATCTGCGGCGAGCATGGCGGCGATCCGTCCTCCATCGAGTTCTGCCACAAGGTAGGCTTAAACTACGTATCCTGTTCTCCATTCCGTGTGCCGATCGCAAGACTGGCTGCGGCTCAGGCGGCGTTAAACAACAAATAATTGTTGAAATTGCCATGTGAATATGATATACTATATTTAGGCAAAGTGAATATATTCAGTGTGTAAGCACAAAGCGAAAACCCCAGGAGTGCAAGTCCTGGGGTTTTCATTAGGCTAATTGTCGCATTATCTCTTATCTAGCCATTTGCAAATGAAGTAGGCAACAACACTTGCTACGATAGAGAGAATAAAAGTGAATATATCCATTATGTAAGCACCCCCTTCCTGTTGCCAGAATGGGTGCGACAACAAATATAGTATATCATATATGATAGAGATAAACCATGGAAGTTATTTTGAGTGGAGAGAGATAAAAAATAAGGGTGGTTAGATTGCTCTGCCAAGGCCACAGCGGCTCAGGCGGCGATATGGACGAGTTATTTGATATTTTATCAAATAGCTCGTTTTATTGTGCGTGATTAACAGTAGAATACGAGAAATTCCGATTGTTGAATATTAAATAAATTTAGGTTCTGAATAAAAGTGAAAACCTCAGAGGCGCTGATCTGAGGTTTTCTTTTAATACCGTTTTAAATTTGAAACATATCCGTATGATATTTAAGATCAGGAACAGGTATAAAATCATAGAGAAAGTTCGAAAGATGTTACCGTAACAAGTTAAATGTATGGTAAATAGTGGAAAATATATTTGCTTACAGGGAGCAAAATAACGGAAAAGCTGCCTGAAACCATGGAAATACCGAAGGATGAAGGCCCATGGCATACCTTTTCAGCGATTGGACCGGGATTCTGGGGACTGTGTTGGCGGTTGTGTAATACCATTTGATCGAGTATAATAGTTTAGAAGAAGCAGTATGACAAATGAGGCAGCGATGCCGGAAAACGAGGGATAAAGAGGATGAGGAGAAGAGGGGCAAGGCGTTTGGTATTGAAATATGGAATCGTTGGTCTTCTGGCTGCGGGGCTGCTTTCCGGGTGCTCCGGCACGGGGGAACTGGAGGCTCAGAACCAGGAGCTGAAGTCGCAGGTGGAGAGCCTGTCAGCGGTAAAGGAGAGTCTCGAAGGCGAGAAGGAAAGCCTTTCCTCCGAACTGGCGTCTGCGAAGGAGCAGAAGGAAGAGGCCGGGAAGAAAGCCGCGGCGCTGCAGGCGACGATCGATGAGATGGCTAAGGAAGCGGAAATCCAGGATGGAGATGTCGTCGTCAGACTGATTGGGAAAGAGGACGTGGAGAAAGACTCCTCCAAATGGATCTTTAACAGCTACAGCAATTTGAAGTTTAAGATTACAAACAATACGGACAAAGATATACAGGGAATCGAGGGAAAATTAAAGATCATGGATCTGTTCGGCAAAGAGATTTTAACAGCCGGATGTGATTTTACCGGACATACCATACCGGCGGGGGAGACTGTGGTCAACGATGATCTGAGCTTTGAAATCAATGAGTTTATCAACGAGCATATGAAGCTGTATACGACAGCGTATGAAGACTTAAAATCAGAGTATACGGTGACACAGATCGTATTTACAGACGGGACAGTAAAGGAATAGGTGAGCAGCCACACTGGTGTCTGTGCAATTACATAGAAAACCTCGGGCTGGTCCTGAGGTTTTTCGCTGTCTGCATAAATTACGGCAAAAAAATGGTCATTCGCGGTCAGATCACACGGCCCGGGCCGGAAAAGACTATAATAAAACCATCAAATGACCCGGAAAGGAATGACAGTTTATGTACGAACTCAGAGAAAAGAAAGAAGAAGGAACGAAGAAACCCGTATGGAAGAAGGCGGCGGCATGTATTCTGGCGCTGTTGTTATTTTTTGCCTGTTCCGCGCTGCTTTATGTGACGAAGCTGGCGACATCCACACAGAAAATCCCGGATGCGGACATCAAGGCGATCAGCAATGATTATCTGAATGAAGCGACGGAGAAGCAGATGGACGATTACTGGACAGTGGCTATTTTCGGCGTGGACAGCCGCAACGGCAACATTGGAAAAGGAACCAGCGCGGACACGCAGATGCTTCTCACGCTTAACCGCGCCAATGGAGAAATCCGGCTGGTATCCGTTTACCGCGATACGCTGTTGATGAGCAATGTGAAGGAAGGAAAGTGCCGGAAGATAAGCTCCAGTTATTCGGAAGGCGGGCCGGAGCAGGCCGTCACGGCATTAAATGAAAACCTGGATTTGAAAATAGGGGATTACGTTTCCTTTTCCTGGAAGGCGGCTGCCGACGCGGTCAACGTGTTGGGTGGAATCGATATGGATATCACGAAGGCCGAGTATGCGTATATCAATGCCTTTATCACAGAAACCGTGGATTGTACGGGAATCCCTTCGGTACATTTGACGGGCCCGGGACCGGCTCATCTCGATGGAGTCCAGGCCGTCGCCTACAGCCGGCTGCGTCTGATGGACACCGACATGAACCGGACGGAGAGACAGCGGAAGGTGATCGAGGCCGTATTGGAGAAGCTGAAGCAAGCGGATCTTCCGACGATCAACCGTCTTCTGGAGACGGTGCTGCCACAGGTTGCAACTAGCATAGACATAGGTGACTATCTGGAACTGGGAAAGAATGCCGGGAACTACCGTATTGTAAAAACCGAAGGCTTTCCGACCGTGTACAAGGCAGCCACGCTTGGAAAGCTGGGAAGCTGTCTGATTCCCAACACACTGGAATCCAATGTGACGGCACTTCATGAATTCCTATACGAAGATCAGGACTATCAGAACTCAGACCGGGTGAAAGAGATCGGGGGAGAAATTATTAAACAGGCATTGGGAGAGTGAGGTGACACCATGATTCGGATAGCAGTTTGTGATGATGAGCCTGCGTTTGCAGAGCGGGTGAAGACACTTATTGAAGAAGAGTGCCGTGCGCTTTCCGTTTCGTCGGAGACGGTTCTCTATACCGACAGCGGCATGCTGGCCTATGACATCGGGGAGAAGCGGTATTTCGATATGCTTTTCCTCGATATCGAGATGCCTGGTTTATCCGGCATGGAACTGGCGGATTTAATAAAGGATTCGCTGCCCCAGTCGCTCGTCTCCTTTATAACCTCCCATACAAAGTACGCGGTCAAGTCCTTTGAGCTCTCCATCTTCCGCTATATACCGAAGGCGGAGGTGGAATGCTGCTTATCCATGGCGGTTTCGGATGGGATCCGGCTGCTTTCCTGGAAGGTGAAGGAGTGTTACGTGGTGGAAACACCGCGCCAGATCATGAAGGTGGCGATGAGCGACATTCTCTACATCTATAAAAAACAGAAATACTCATGTCTTGTTCTGCCTGGGGAGGAGGTGCCGGTCCGTAAGGCGCTGGGACAGGTGAAAGAGGAGCTTGGCAGAGAGGAGTTCCTGGTGATTGAGAGGGGCTATATCATCAACCTTTACCATGTCAGAAAAATGGAAGGCGCATCCGTGGTTATGGACAATGGGTCCGTGCTGCCGGTGAGCCAGAGCCATGTAAAAGAAGTGAGAGAGACCATTACCGGTTTCTTCCGGAGGCATCTATGAATACCATATTTCAGCTTTGTGAACTTGCGGCCTATTTTTTGGAGGCATTGATCTGCTATTTTTTTATCCAGCTGTTTTTCCCTGAGAAAGCGAAGGGGAAACTCAGCTTTTTCCTGTTGTCCGGTGTTCTGCTTCTGACGCTGCAGCTTGCGGATTCTCTCCATGTGTATCCATTTCTGGTTACCCTGTGGTTTGTCTTTTATATCTGCATGACGACGGTTCTTATTTTCCACGTGGATGTGTTTTATGCCGTCTCCCTGGTGAGCTTCTATATTCTGTGTGTCTATATTATTGATTTTTTCTGTATTTCGGTGATGGGGGTATTTTTGAAGAACCAGCAGTTCGCACAGATGGTCATCGCACAGCTGTCGCAGTGGCGTCTGGTGTATCAGGCTGCGGACAAGCTGCTGCTGACCGGGGCGTATTTTCTGGCGAGGAAAGCATTTCGCCGGGAGCTGGCCTATAATCCCCGGATGATGTTCCTGACCTCGGGACTGGGGCTGTGCGGCGTCGGATTTCTGTCGTGGCTCACGATTCAGGAGACGAGCCTTCATGCGCTGTTCGGGTGGAGCATGTGCATTATCTTGCTGTTTCTCATCTATTTCCTTCTGTTGTTTTACTCGAAATACGTGGGAGAGCAGAAGCAGCGGATCGCCCTGGAAATGAAGGAGCAGATGATCGACAGGGAGTACGGTCTGATGGTCCGGCAGCAGCGGGAGCAGGAAGAGCTGTCGCATGACATGAAAAATCATTTGCTTGTGCTTTCTTCCATGATCGGAGAGGGGAAAATGACAGAGGCGCAAACGTATCTGGAGCGAATGGGAGAGCCGCTGCGCCAGCTGGAGATGATGGTATGGACGGGCAATCCGGTGCTGGATGTGCTGTTGAACAATGCCAGAAACAGCGCGGCAAAGAAAAAAATCCGCTTTACCATTCAGGCGGATGCGCTGACGCTGGGAGATATGGAAGATCGGGAGACGTGCAGCCTGTTTTCCAACCTTCTGGACAACGCCGTGGAGGCAGCAGACCGGGTGGAGAAGGGAGATCGCTGGATTACCGTTAAAATGCGAAAGGCGGGAGACATGGTATTCATCGAACTCTCCAACTCCATGACCGGCAGGCCCTCCGTCAAGGACAACCGCCTGGTGACGACGAAACGGGAGGGAACCGGCCATGGGCTGGGACTTAAGAGCGCGGAGCGCGTGGTGGAAAGGTACGGAGGCAGTCTGGTCTGCGAATACGGAGACGGTGTCTTTACGGTTCTGGTGTCCTTCCTGGAAGGGCTGCGAGACCTCTCATAATCCGGCCGTCATCCCAGAAGGAGCCGTGGCCGCCGAGACGGATTGCAGGCTTGTGTCTGCCGTGAAAGTCACTGCCGCAGGTGATAAGAAGACGGTTTTTCTCAGCAACCTCCACGTAATAGGCCGCTGTCTCCACATCGTGATAGGA
>NZ_JBKVCZ010000228.1:0-5510 GCF_046966825.1 Hungatella sp.
GAGGTACAGTTTCCTGTTGTGATGCCGGCCTCCTTATGGCAGGAGTCCGGCCGGTATGAGAGCATTGGAAAAGAACTGCTCCGGTTTGCCGACCGGGGCGGCAGCCCTTTGGTTCTCGGTATGACCCACGAGGAGGCGGCGGTTCAGCTTGTGAGGGAATATGGACAGAGCTATTTGAAATATCCTTTTATGATCTATCAGATTCAGACAAAATTTCGTGATGAGGCGCGTCCGAGGGCGGGACTGATCCGGGTCCGCGAGTTTACAATGAAGGACGCCTACTCGTTCCACACAAGCCAGGAGGATTTAGAAGCGTATTATGACAAGTGTTATAAGGCCTATGAGCGGATTTATAAGAGGGTGGGAGTTCCTGAGGTCATATCCGTGGCATCGGATTCCGGCATGATGGGCGGCAGCATTTCCCATGAATTTATGCTTTTGACGCCCATCGGAGAGGACTCCATCGCGATCTGCGGGGAGTGCGGATACCGGGCCAATATGGAAGCGGCGGAAACCATTGTGCGCAGTGCCAGGGATGAAATTTCAGATGAACTGACGCTGGTTCATACGCCGGATATACACACGATTGAGGATATCTGTCATTTCCTTGAAACCGGGAAGGAACACTCCTGTAAGGCAGTGGTTTACCAGCGGAATTCTGACGACAGGTATATTGTCCTGTTTATTCGGGGCGATCTGGAAGTAAATGAAACAAAGCTGACTAATTATCTGGGTTATGAGATTCACCCGGCAGTCATCACTGAGGAAAGCGGCCTGACGGCTGGATATATTGGTCCGTACAACTTAAAGGGGGATTTTACGGTTCTGTTTGACCGTTCGCTGGAAGGGGCAAATAATTTATCCTGTGGTGCCAATATCTGTGAATACCACTATACCGGGCTGGATATGAAACGGGATGCGGGCAGCGCAGAATACCATGACTTTGCGAAGATCACCGAAGGCGGAAGCTGTCCTCACTGCGGGAAGGCGGCAATTAAGATTTCACGCGGTATTGAGGTCGGAAATATTTTCCAGTTAGGTACAAAGTATACAAAAGCCATGGATATGACGTATGTGGCAAAGGACGGAAGTATGCAGTATCCGGTGATGGGATGCTACGGGATCGGTGTGGGCCGGCTTGCTGCCGCTGTATGTGAGGCGCACCATGATGAATTTGGACCGATTTGGCCAAAGGAAATTGCACCGTGGCAGATTCATTTATGTGCTGTCCGGCCGGACCATGAAGAAGTCAGAGCGTATGCGGACCGCCTGTATGAGGAATTGCAGAGCAGGGGCGTGGAGGTGATCTATGACGACCGCCAGGTAAGCGCCGGCATCATGTTTTCCGATGCGGATCTGCTGGGAGTTCCGCTGCGAGTCATTGTCAGCCCGAGGAATCTGAAACAGAATATTCTGGAGGTGGCTTCCAGGGATAAGCGCTTTTCAGAGAAAATAGCGATGGAGCATGCGGCGGAAACGTTACTGCAGCTCGTAAATGATCGCTAAAAGGCCTGGTGACTAATCAATACGCTGATAGAGATAGTAAAAAGGGCCTGCGTGTGTTAAAATGAGCGAAACGGTGAAAGGGCTTTATATGAAAGCCCAGGGGAGGTAAATAGGATGAAAACACCTTTATTAGAGACGGAAAGGCTGCTTTTGCGGCCATTTTGCGAAGCAGATGCACAGCGGGTCTTCGATTGCTGGGAAAGCGACCCGGATGTGGCGCGGTATATGTTTTGGAGCAGTCATAATGACGTTGAGAAGACCAGGCAGTGGACTGCCTTCGAAGTCTCTCAGATACCATCGGATCAGTGGTACCGCTGGGCCGTGGTGCTTAAAGCGACTGGGGACCTGATCGGAACCGGACTTGTTTATTACGAAGAGGAATACCATTTATTTGAAATAGGTTATAATTTCGGGAAAGAATACTGGGGATATGGATTTGCTACAGAAACGATGGAAGCAATTGTGGATTTTGCAAAGAATGTCCTGAAGGTAAAGGAGCTGGTGGGCAGGTACGCAAAGGAGAATCCGGCGTCGGGCCGTGTGATGGATAAGCTGGGATTCCGGTATTTCAGAGAGATTCCTTATGAGGCGAACGAAGGAAAACACCGTTACAATGGGGTAGAGTGCAGGCTGAAGTTCTAAAAGGATATAAATCATGAAAAAATATTTGTCCGCTGCAACATTTTATCATGCTCATCTGTATAGAAGACAGAACGGCTAAGAAAGCTGTTAAAATTCCAAAAACAGAGAGGATAAATATTATGAAAAAAATGATGACTCTAACGATTTGTGCAGTGGTGGCGCTGTCAATCACTGCCTGCGCTTCCAGCGGTGCCGCTGCAAAGACTCCAATAACAGAGACAACTGCTATAACAGAAACAACCGCTATAACAGAGACAACTGCTATAACAGAAACAACTGCTATACCAAAATCAACAACTCCGACGAATACCAGTCCTGACACAATGATTGCCAACCCTTTCGTGGATTGTCAGACTATGGAGGCTGCCGCCGAGGTGGCTGGATTTGAGTTTCGCACGCCGGAACAGGTGGAAGGCATCTCAGAAAAAAAGATACAGGCTGTGGATCAGGAGATGATCCAGGTTATCTATTCAGCGGATGAAAATCAGATTTTGATCCGTAAGGCACCGGGAACAAGGAATATAAGTGGGGATTATAACAACTATCAGAAAGGAGAAACCATCACGGTGGATGAAATGCAGGTGACTTTAAAAGGAAACGATGGCGTCATCGCTCTTGCCACCTGGTCTGCAAACGATTACTCTTACTCCATTTATGTGAGCGCGGGCATGGCTCAGGACAGTATCGTAAGTCTGGTACAGGCGATTCATTAAAATAAGACTGCACAGGCAATGGCGGGAACATTTCCGGCATTGCCTGTCTTTGTGGGAGAGACAGTGATGGAAGTATGTATTTATTTGAAGAGGGGATGGAAGGACTGTATGATCTCTTTCCTCCGTAATATATGCAGCTATAAACAATCCCGGCGGCGTATCTTGTTTGCCTATGAAGCAAAGGCTGCTTTCGGGGAGTTTGCCAATAAAACAAAGGCTGCTTCCGGGGAGTTTGCCAATAAAGCAAAGGCTGTTTCCGGGGAAAATGCCGCTAACCGGGAAGCGGTCAATATGCAGGCGGCCAGAGTACTCGATGAATATGGAAACAGTATCTTGCGTCTGGCTTATTCCTATCTGCATAATATGAGCGATGCCGAGGACATCTTACAGGAGACGTTGATTCAGTTTTTAAAGACGGGCCCCTTACTGGAAAATACCTCGCACGAAAAGGCATGGCTGCTTAAAGTTGCTGCAAATTTAAGTAAGAACCGTATTGAATACAACCGGATCAGGCAGACGGATGAATTGGAAGAAACGCTGGCCGCAGACTGCAGAGAGGACTTGTCCTTTGTATGGGAGGCGGTGAAAGCGTTGCCTGACAAATACCGCGAAGTCATACACCTGTTTCACTATGAAGGATACTCTACGGCACAGATAGGAAAAATGCTCAATAGAAAAGAAGCAACCGTTCGGTCGGATCTGCGGCGTGGAAGGCAGAAATTAAAGGATATTTTGAAGGAGGCATATGATTTTGGGTAAATACAAAGAACTTATCGAAAGAGTGGAAGTAACCGATGATATGCGCTGCCGTATCCTTGATCATATCAGCAGAGAACCGATAGAGAGGCCGGAAAGGATACTTCCGTTGGCCGGCCTCAGAAGGTACATGGCCGTTGCCGCCTGTTTTGTCATCCTGGTGGCAGGCGCAGTTATGATTCCTGCGGTTCTGCATCATAATCCGTCATCGCCGGATCAAGGCGTGCTTACGGCGCCGGTATTGTTGAATGCCGCATCCGCAGTGGAACTGTCAGAAATGGTGGGTTTCGACGTTGTTGATATCCCGTCCCTTATGTCGGCATCGGACAAAACAACATATATGGCATTGGGAAAGGAGCTGGCCGAAATAAAATACAACTCCGGCAGCCAGACCGTCACATTTAGAAAGTCCGCTAAAATGGACGATAATTCAGGTGATTACAATAGTTACAGTACCGTGAAGGTGATTACCGTGAATATGGATTCCGTCACGTTGAAGGGAAATGACGGTAATTATAATCTCGCGGTCTGGTCAAAGGGAGAGTACTCTTATTCCCTGCATTTTACAGAAATGGTGACGGAAGAAGCAGTTAAACAGATCGTAGAGGAGATAGACGCAAGATGACGTTCGGGGCGGAGATATTATTTTAACATGGTGATAGACTCCATCACTGCAGGCATCATCACCGCCCTTCACTGCCTCACCCGTTATGACTGCAGACACAACGATACATCTCAGACAATTGTTTGGAATACTGTTCCATCAACACGGATAACCGAGGTTCCCCTTCCATCGTCCGTTTATAGATGATCTCCGGGGATACGGTGCGATTCCTGTCAGCTTTCATATGAAGCATCTCCTGGATCTCGCTTAAAATACAGGCGGTAAAGGCCAGATAGTCTTCCATCTGTGCGGAATTAACCGCACTGGCTTTTCGGTTGTTGATCAAGAAAAGCATTTGTTCCGCCTCGGAGATCATGTGCCAGGAAATCCATAGAAGTTTTTTGATAAAGCCCGAATCCTCATTTCCCGCCTTTTTCAAATACTGGATAATCTGGTCGTGAATCAGATGGTAATGGATCTGGACATCGCAGATGACGCCATAATCCAGAGGCGCGGTCAGGCTGCTCTCCAGCAGGCGAAGGTAAACGTGGTGTGTATGGAACAGCTGATACAGGTTGTAACGGTACTGTCCCTTCTGGTGCGTAGGAAATACAAAACGGTTTACGAGAAGTACCAGCACCATAGCAGCGACGACATATAGGATACGGAGCTCAGCGGCCAGCATCTGTGGGAGTGCCAGCGTGGTAAGGGTCAGGGCAAAGCAGGTGGAGAACAGGGCCTGCTGCCAGGTTCCGGCTGTTTCCATATAAAGCCCTGTCGCCATAACGGTCGCCAGTACAAAATGCCAGCCGGTTCCATGGAACAGCGGGAGGAGAAACTGCAGGATAAGACAGCCCGCCAGTGTGCCGATAAAGCGGGTCTTGATGCGCGTGGCGCTATCCTCATACATGGGGCGGAGCAGCAGGAAGGCGTTCAGCACGAGCCAGTAATCATGATTTGCCTGGCTGACCATGCTGTAAGTAAAACCAACGGTCAAAACTACGCTGAGACGAAGCGCAAAACGCGTCTCAAATGCATCCGCTTTTATCTGGCCAAACAGTTTCCTTAAGGGGCGGCGGTAGCTGGGGAGTCTCCAACAGTGAGGACTCGGTTTTTCTCCTGTCTGTCGGATGTTTTCCAGGATCAGCAGGAAGAGTCGGAGAAAATTCTGAACAAAAATGCAGGGGATTTCATCGCGTTCCTCCGCTTCGGCCAGAAGCTTATTTCCTGTGTTGACCAGTTCTTTCCATTCAAAACCGCCGTTTCCCGCGGCCTCCATATATTGGGCC
>NZ_JBKVCZ010000229.1:0-5447 GCF_046966825.1 Hungatella sp.
GGAGAGCCAGAACTTGGCGCTTTCATTCTGCCCTACATACATACCCAGGACATCCTTCCTCCCGGACATATCAATCCCTATGGCGATATACACGGCCTGCTTTACGATACGTCCCTCGCTGCGTACATGGAAGTGGACGGCATCCAGGAATACCACTGCGTAAATCTCTTCCAATGGCCGTTCCTGCCATTCCTTTACGATAGGCAGGATTTTGTCCGTGATACGGCTGATGGTACTGTCTGAGATATCGATGTCGTACAGTTCCCGCATATGGCTCTCGATATCATGGGTGGTCATGCCCTTAGCGTACATGGAGAGGATCTTTTCCTCCATGTCCTGGGTGACGGTATTCTGATATTTTTTGACCACCTGAGGTTCGTATTCCCCTTTTCTGTCCCGTGGGATATCAATCTCCATGTCTCCATAGCTGGTGTGCATGGTCTTCTGGGAATGGCCGTTTCTGCTGTTGTCAGTTTCTTTGTTACGGTAATCATACTTGGAGTATCCAAGCTCCTCATTCATTTCCTCATCGAGGGCACCTTCCAATATGACACTCATCATGTCACGCATAATCGCATTGACATCTGTGCCATCTTTGATCTTGACGTTGTTTTGTTTGAGATAACCGCTCATGAGTTCCCGCATTGCCGCTTTCTGTGGTGTGTCATTTTTCCTTGCCATAATAAAACCTCCAAACTGAGTAATTCTATCTTACATCAGTTTAGAGGTTTACACAATCTTTGGGATACTCCCAGAGTGTGTGAAGAAATCTCTGTAAAAGCAGCTCTTCTATGATAATGGCAGGGCTGAAAGCTTCTCTATGAGCGTTCAGCCCTTGGTTTATATATACCGCACAATACTGCGTATGTCAAGACCAGGCGGATTCCCGACTGGTCTGAACGGTCTTGGATTCTCTTACATCGGCAGTCGGCCCTCATACATGAGGCTCAGTTCCCCATATACCTGGCCCCAGTTCCGGATTGGCATCGTCCACTTCTTTGTTGCTTCAAATGTTGACAAGTACAGAGCTTTTAAAAGGGCTGTATCGCTTGGAAACACGCTCCTCTGACGATTCAGCTTCCGGTATGTGGCGTTCAGGCTTTCGATTGCGTTCGTGGTATATATAACCTTGCGTACAGTCGTTGAAAACTTAAAGATGGGGACGATCGCGTCCCAGTTCTGGTGCCAGCTTTTCATGGAATTCGGGTACTTTTCTGACCATTTTTTTGTGCCCCGCTCAAGCTTAATGCGCTTCTCTTCTGTTGCGCCTGGTAAATCGTTTTGAGATCTGCAAAGAGCTTACGGTCCTTGTCTGATACGTATTTTAACGTATTCCGCACCTGATGGACAATTACCTCTGGTATTCCGTCTTTAAGGCGGCGGCTATCGCTTCCTTTATCCCTGTCGTCCATCGGCCAGAGACGGGATGTCTTTTACTCACGGTTTTAAACCGTTCGGACAAGCCAGTACTTGGCATCTCATTTCGCCAACCTCGATGGTCAGAACCTCTTTTAAACCATCTGGATTGATACAGTACAACATAGGGCGCCAGCTTACGGATCACGCCGTTATCCATACAGAATAGTGGTTGCATCGATATAAACCCGGATAGACATCGGAAGGGGGGCGGTTCATGATCTTAATCTGGGGCGAAGCTTATCCGTCATCGAAATGAAGCTAAGGCCTCGAACCATTAGATATCCTCCAGTGTTTCAGATCGCCGTGTTGTCATCCCTTTAGCGTACGGATATGATCTTCTGATCGATATCAGAGATATCTTTCTGGCGTTTCTTTACCACCTGTGGTTCAAGGTACTACGATGTGGGACTTCGACTTTCATGCTTCCATAGTGCTATTCACCTGTTTGGTTTATGGCCATTGCGATAGTCATCGCAATCGGAACGTTCTGACTTGCGATAGCCAGATGCTCGTCCATCTCCGGATTCCATCATCTGCTGATGGTACCGCCCAGTAGATCTTTGAGGGCATCCTGAATGTCCTGGGCAGATTCATCTCATACTCCTCGAAAGCACGGATGATGTTCGCTTTCCATCCGTCATTTGCACTTTGTGTACAGATTTCTTTTCTTGCCATAATAAAAAGGCCTCCTATGATTTTTATTTTATCATAGAAGACCTTATAAATCTTAATTACAACTTTCACAGACTCCTTTAACCATTTTGCCAGCTTCTTCAGATTCATGCACGCAAACATATGCTTCATCTCCTTCCGGGCCTTCCCTATCATCTGCGTATACCGGAAGCCATGATTCTTTTTGCTGTTCAAACAATCTCTCTATGGACATCGCGGCGCATAGTTCGTTCATTCTGTGGGCCCACGAGATATCTACATCTCCATGTATGACCGGGATGTGAAAGCGTGCGTTTTCCACATGATTAAATGACCCCTTGTTGGGAAAGATAAGGGCGGCTTTCACACACACCCACGGCTTTTGTACTCGATACTCCTCACGGTATATTGTCTGTCGTCAACACTTCGTTCGGACAAATATACAGGTGACCGTCTGCATCAAAGTATTGATTCCGCAGACCGTAGATGAAACTCAATCAGTTCATCAATCAATCAAGCGGATGATCGGCAAAAACCAGTCGTCAATAAAACTTTTGAACTGTTCCATGTTTTATTTCACAAAAAATCAAAACACCATAATGAACATTACAAACCTGGCGCCAAAGTTGAATAAGCATACAAGGAAAAGAAAAAGGAGCGAAGGAGAGGATTGTATGGGTACACAAACACTTTATGGGTACGGTGCTGACGGCGGGACGCTGTCATTCTTTTCTCCTGTATTCCCCCTTTTCCTGTATATATTTCCGTTTTCCGCGGGCGGGCAGCCTGGAGGATATTTTCAGAGAGATACGGACATTGTTAAGATTTTACCTGTTTGTAGCAGGTATTTCCACCTGTTTTATCATTCTCGGTTTCGGGGCTGTTAGGCATTGGGATCCGTCATGGAAGCAGTTTTTGCGCGTGGGTTGGATTGTTCTGGGGCTTCATCAGACGGGACTGATTCATATCAAATGGCTCTCCTATGAAAAAGTGAATTTAAAGCGTTCTCATCGACGATACTTTGGTGTGTTCCTTCTGGGACTGACATTCAACTTTGGCTGGATACTATCGGTCCTGTGCGTGCGTCATGGGACTTTCGGCCACAAGCACCGGCCGTTTATGGCTGGTTTCTGATGGCTGTTTATTCCTGGGCTTCCTGATTCCATTTCTGATACTAGCACTGGCTGCAAATAGCTCAATAAGCACTTGGGCAAATCAAAGCCAGGGGTTGTCATTATCAGTGGGGATACTCCAAATGATGATAATCTGGATAAGATATTAATGCTGATTAATTAAAGAAAAGGGCGGATGATGAACGAAAATACTTCTCATGCCAGTTCTGTGCCTCGCGTTTTTGTTACCGCGTATGGCGCAGAAACCGCGAAATGCATTTCCTATGGAAATAGTGAAGAGATGGGAGCGGGGTGGATAGAACATGGATACAAAAAAGCGAATAAGGGTAATCCGCCCGATGAGAAATGATGGTTTAAATGGAAATACGGTAAAACTGTCTGACTTGCCGGTGAAGGTCCATATCAGTATTGGGCTCCTGGTGTCAATCTGTCTGGGCGGGCTGGGCATCAACCTCTTTCCGCAGAGGACAACAGGTTTAAGGTACTGACCATTGTAGCTCCGGGCAGCAGGGAAAACGTGAGGACAAAACCTGGTTTGCCGGCGTCGAACATACGGAGAACATCCGGTATTGCTGGATATCGATGGCGTATACAAACAGGGCAGGCGTCAGGATTCTACCTCGGTATATGGTTGGACGGTGTTCTCATAAGCCTGGCTCCGGGCCACATAAATAACGAAACCATTAAGAGTACATTTGAGGCAATAAACGATTAAAAACAGCGGATCGACGCGAAAGGGCAGATCATGAAGAAGAATTCATAAATCAGCAGTGTTTCTTTTGGCTGCGGCATCCTCACATCGGCCGGGTGTTTCGCCTCTGCCGCCGAGGCGGGTGGCGGCCGGCGCCAAAGAGAGCGGAAGATCTGTCCATGGATGATAGCGTGATGGACAGCGGAAAGGAGAAAAAATTGACGACAAACAGGAGGACATGATAAGTGGGAGGATTTACACGATTTATTTGGCGGGATGCTTTTGGGATTGAAGCTTGTAAAAAGCTCCCGGTGTGAGCAGACCGTGTGGGGTATGCCGAGACAGAAAATCCCGTCCACAAGGTGTGCACAACACCGGCCGCGAACGGTGAAGGTGGTTTATACCTCCATCTCAACGGATCATTTGTGGATGCTTTTCAGGTGGTGGATCCCTGGCGTAATCGGCAGGGAAATGACCGGGAAGCCAGTACCGTACATCTACTATGTGGATGAAACCGACCAGGCAACGCATTAGAAACCGCCGTGGCCAGACAGGAGAAAAATACAGTTCCCCCATCGCCACAGAGGTACTGCCGCTGAGCAATTTCATATGGCAGAGGACTATATCAGGATTACCTGGATAAAACCCGGGCGGCTACTGTCACATCGATTTAAAGCGCCGACAGTTCATCAGGAAAGCGGACGATATGGCTGATGTAGTAGCCTCATAAAGTGGAGGATTATCCTATTACCAGCGTGCCAATAAAAACTCACTGATATTCAGTACCGGGGTGACCTGGTCGGGTCAGAGCGTCATATACGAACAGTATAGCACTTTGAAAAGGACTTTATGTGGATGTTACCGGAAGCCGCTGTTCAGTTCTGTTGATAAGTTTGAATCCGGTGCGGATAGGCTTTTTCCAAACCCATTATAGCTGATGGTAAGGAGGCAGGACACCAGCTTCCCAACATGGTGCGCACTGAGGTACTGCTGACCGGGCCGGGATACCCATTTAGGCCACGTCTTTGACGACGGTCCCAGAGTTAGGAGGGCTTCGCTATTGTATCAACAGCGCTTCAATCCGGTTCATTCCATGGGGACTTGGAGGCAGAAGGCTATGGATTTTTAAAATCCATTTTCGACTGATACGGTACGATGACCTGAGAATTCACGATTAAGAAGACTTTGATATGTTTGACACCGGGGCTGACGGTCTTGTACCGTTGATCCCGGCGTTGTATAATAGACTTAAAAAAACAGTTATAAACGTGTCATGAAGGAGGAATCGGTATGTATAACCTGCTGGTTGTGGACGACGAGAGCATTCTCCGCCGTGGAATCCGGGCGTTCATCGACTTTGACGGTCTTGGAATAGGAGAATATTTTGAGGCGGAAAATGGTGAAGGTGCTTTGAAAATCATAGAAACCAGCCAGGTTGATCTCATTCTGGCCGATATCAATATGCCCAAAATGAACGGTCTTGAGTTCTGCAGACAGGCAAAGGAGCGGGACCCTGCGGTAAAAATAGCCATACTTACGGGTTATGACTATCT
>NZ_JBKVCZ010000230.1:0-5323 GCF_046966825.1 Hungatella sp.
AGACAATTCAACGAGCAAGAAGAAAGTTAGAACAAGCATTAAAAAATGAGGGGCAGATATGAAAATAACAGACTCACAGCTTTATAAGTATGTACCTAAAGCAGAAAAGTTGTGGTTGAGCTGGCTGCCGACGGATGAGGAAATTCCTGAACACATATTTTCTAAAAGATTTGAGAGGAAGATGAAGCGGTTGATTCGAAATCAGCGGCGTACACCAAGAATCAGGAAAATATTTCTTACAGCAAAACGGATCACGGCAGCTGTGTTGGTTTTAACCATGCTTAGTTTTTCGGGATTAATGACTGTAGAGGCATACCGTGAAAAATTTATTGAGATGATTACCGAAGTTATGGATGATTTGACACACTTTAAAATCTTCTCTTCTTGGAACGAAAGTATAAGAATGGGGGAAATTATATTTGGATATCTACCGGAAGGAATGTCTGAGGTTGAGCGAATGTGTGACGAGGAAACTCAGGGACAAATAATTTATTTTGAAGATTTAGATGGCAAACAGCTTAGAATAGATATACAGTTAGTAACAGAGGAAACAGACTATGAGATCATTTTGGATACGGAGCTTGTTGACTCTACTAAGGTTGATATAGCCGGAAACGAGGCAAAACTCGTTGTTAAAGGTGAGAGGAGTACGTTGTTGTGGAAAGATGAGCCCTTCATTTTGATGGTAACAGGAGATATGAATTCGGATGAGTTAATTCAAGTGGCTAAAGGGATTACAGTAACGACAAAATAAATTGAAAAAATTTTTGAAATTACTGTCCCATAATTGCTTCTTCATTCGTCACAATATATGAAAGGGAAGGGAGATGGTTTTTATGAGAAAGTATATTCCCAAGCAGTTCTTTGGCTTTTTCTGTGCCATTATATGCGCGTTCTCTCTGGCGATTCCAGGCTATGCTGTGGAATTGCCTGATCCCGATACGGATATCAGCTTTTATATGGAGAATATCTCAGATGCCCAGTGTGTGTTGAGTATTCGAAACGGGAAAGCAGCAGCGCGTGTTAGCGTGAATGGAAATCGTGGAGCGGAACGTAGCAAAATCATCTTGGAGATTCAAAAACAGCGGGGAAGTCAATGGGTCACTGTTGAGTCTTGGAGTGTGGAGGAAGATGGACGGAATGCATCTCTCAGCAAATCAGTAGAAGCCGAGAAGGGGACAACATACCGAGCAAAAGCTGAAGTAACTGTGTGGATTAATGGAAAATCGGAAACAAAAACTATAACCACCACAGGGAAGACGGCATGAATAGATCCCTGCCTATAGGCAGGGATGCGGAGAAGAATCTCCGCATCTGAAAGTGTTATAGAAGAAATTCTATATTATTTTGATTGTGAAAGGATGGTATAACATGAAAAAAGGAAGAATCGCAATTAGTCTCATCTGTGCAACGGCATTGACCAGTGTAGCTATGCTCCCTGCTTTTGCAGCATCGGAGCCGGATGATGTTCCTGCTGCGGCGATTGGGCACGCTTGTGCCATCAACACTAATGCAACCTTTGCTGCCTCCGACGAGATTCCTGAAGAAATCATTATCGAAGGAGAGCCTGGTGACTTCTTTGTTGTTGGCGATCTCGTCTTTGAGATTGTTACACCAGAAGAGGTCGAATCTGTAGTGACCGCCCCCGAAACCAGGGCAAGCACTTCTCGATGGAGCATTTCTCTTTCCGGAACCGAGATGAGTAAGGGGATTGAAGTAACGTCTTCTTATCCGCACGCGAAGGTGTGGGTCGACAACAAGGGTTCCCAAAGTATCAAATTCACGATTACGAAGGGGTCCGAAACGGGAAGCGTTGTGAAGGGAACCAGCGTTTCTATTGCTGCAGGTACTTCTACAAGTGTTTATAGTACGAATAAGTGGCCTGCGGATACCTATTATGCCAACTTTACCTGTGGAAAGGCAGAAATGAAGGGGTCTGCCGCCTGCCGTGTAGCATCCACCATTCCTGAACTCGATATTTAAAAGCAATTTAAGAAGGACTGAAGCGGCAGCCAATTGTATTGGCTGCCGCTTCTAATTATTTTTAGAGGATACGAAGGGATGGTACCTTGATATTTTGTGCTATAACGGTTTACCCGTTTGCGAGAGCTGTGAACGGGTAAACCGTTATACGGTTATTTTCCTGAATATATTGACTTATCCGCTTTAGTATGGTACGATGATCATGGATAGAAATAGGCTGCGAATGGCGCTGGATCTGGGACAGCGACCTGATGGGAAGGCGGTGGGATATGGAGGCTGCGGCTGGTAGGGTTGCAGCGGATCAGAGGTAGGCTCGTCTGGGCGAGGGTAAAGAGTGATTAGGCCCAGAGCGTCTTGGCCGGAGCTGCCGGCTGGGGGTTCAGCAAATACCCATACAGAAGCCATGACAGGGTTGATACTCCTGTGTGGTGTGCGGGCTTGCCACAGTAACCTTTGTGAAATGGAAAGCGCACCATGGACCCCAACATGAGTAATCCTTTTGAAAGTGATGGGTAAGCGAAATGTATCATGTCCCTATCCACCCTCTGATAGTAGCCAGGATACTGTAGATCTCCTGGAGAGCCGCACCCTCTACAAAGGTGCCGACAGATCCCGAACTGCCGTAGATCTCAATAAATCGGGACTGCACACATAAGCAGTTCAAAAAAGTGTCGGGAGCGATCCCAAATCCGTCACACATAAGACGTTAAAAAGTGTATTTGCCGATTGCCGAGTCTCCGAGTGGAGCTGACATGAGGCGGCTTTGCTTGAACAGATGATAGAAAACAAGAAATCATGATTTATAGTTTTGTAGAAATATAGATTTATATATGTATAGATTTAATTAAAAATAGATTTCTACTTATCTATAAAAATAGAAATCTATTTTGCAAGAGAGGAGGGGCCTATGGGCCGGCGCAACAAGGCCTATCACAAGGATCTTCACCAGCAAGCCTATGAACGATTGACCAGTATGCAAGCGTTTGGGGAGAGCAGAAAAGAGGCAAAGGCGAATGGTACGGACAAGGATAAGATTTTTTCCTTCAGCACCTACCAGAGCTACTGGAAGCACACGAAGTATTTTATCAAGTACATCAAAGAACACCATCCAGAATGTACTACGCTGAAAAGTGCCAGGAAGTATGTAAACGAATGGCTGCAGGATGGCGTGGATCGGGGCCTGTCTGCATGGACGATTGGTGTGCAGCGGTCGGCCATGGGAAAACTGTATGGGATCTCTCCGGATGATGAAGATTTTTTCAAGGCTCCGAAAAAAGAACGGGAAAACATCAAGCGGAGCCGCGGCGACCGGGTTCGGGATAAGCACTTCTCCAAGACGAACAATGATGGGCTGATCAAGTTTTGTCAGGGGACTGGGCTGCGTCGGAAGGAACTGGAGGAGCTGCGGGGGAAGGATCTGGTCACCAGAGAACAGGTCGAGGTTGAGTTATCCAAGCTGGAGAGCCGGCCTGCAGAGGAACTGACGCCGGCCGACACCAAGCGGTTGGAAATGCTCCAGGATGCCCTTTTATTCCCGGAGGGTTACTTTACCCATGTCCGCAACGGAAAGGGTGGCAGGGAGCGCCTAAGCCCTATCATCGGGCCAAATGCGGGGCAGATCATAGAGCGGATCAGTAACACGCCGGCAGAGGAAAAGGTGTGGCAGCACGTCCACCAGAGCGCCGATATTCACGGATACCGGGCCGAGTATGCCACGGTGATCTATAAAGCTAACGCCAGAGAAATCAAGGACATTCCTTATGACCGGGTGAACAAAGGCACCGGGCATCGCTACCAGAGTGAGGTGTATACCTGCCGCAAAGATGAATCTGGCCGGAAGTTGGACAAGGCTGCTATGCTGGTGTGCAGCAAGGCTCTGGGCCATAATCGGATCGATGTTGTGGCCAACAACTACATCCGGGATCTATAAGGGAGGTGCGCTTCCATGAGCGAGTTTGTAAAAAAGACGATAATGGGATATAAAACGCTGGATGGTGGCCAATCTGACCCGGAGTGCTCCCATGTTATCCTGACCCTGAAGGAGTACGAGGGCCTTTTGCAGAAAATCTCTCAGGCGGAACAGGAGACCAGGAACGAAAAGAGAAAGGTTGAGGAAGAAAAAGGGGCTTCTCTGTATAGGGAGCAGCAGACAATTCAAAAGGCGAACCAGGCCATAGAAAAATGGATGAAGGCGCTGGAAAAAGAGAAAGCGGAAAGCGACTATCAGAAGGGACTAAATGAAAACCTGCTGCGTATTGCCAGAGAAAGAGCGAATGCGGATCGAAAACTGAAGCCTAAGAAGGAGCACACCGGCTATGTGGTGGTGGTATCGTCAGAAAAAATCTATCGGTATAAAAATAGACACAGACTGGAATCAGTGAAACTATGGGAAACCGTGATTCAAAGCCCGTATTCGATAGAGTTTCCAGCAGAACAGGCGAAGAGGATGATACTGGAAGAGTTTTTCCCAGAAACCGGGGAGTGGGAAGCTGCCAGGTTAGGGATAAAGCGATGGGTCGCCGGTGACTATGAGGATTTTCTGAGTGCTGCGGATAAAGATGAGGAATTTATGAAACAGAATGCAGCTCTGATGGGATACCGGAGCTTTAGGGCCAATTATCGGGACGGGTACTGGGAAATGATATTAGTTCATACAAGGCCCCTGGAGGTCGTCCCGAAGGATATGCGAGTGAGCTGAAGGAGATAAAAATGATGAAGATGGGATTGTGTGCAGAGGATGCGGTAACTCATAACCTAACCGTAGTATGGACTGGACTGGATACCAGAGAGCTGGAGGAAGGGGAACAATTGGAGATCCGGGTGGCCGGTCACTGGATCGAGGTTGAGCTGGAGCGAGATCCTGATGGCGGCTGGAGTTGGCGGGATCTGGAGACTGGCTGGAGCTTGAAACGTACCGATGTCGCGCCGGTCAGTGTCCGGAAAATCGACGCCTAAAATTAGCCTGTCCGGGGGCCTTGAAAGCGCCGCCTGGACAGGCTATAATAACAATCGAAAATAGGGAAATAATCTATTGATAATATATGCCTGATATAAGGGGTTAGTGAGGGAGAGAAATAAGGGCTAAATTTGGGTTGTCGAAAATAGGGAAATAATCTATTGATAATATATGCCCCCCTATGGACCTTTTGGCCCTAAAAGAAATTCGTAAATTTCTCTCTTAGAGGGGGAGAAAGTCGGAGGGGAAATGGGGGGTGTGCGGAGGCTGTGGTAATGTGGTAAACCCGATAGGGTTTTCCATCATTTCCATAGCCGGAGCACGGGGGGAAAGGGGGAGGTGACTTTCTCTTTAAGGCCCCGAAGGGGCCGCTCTTTGGCTCCC
>NZ_JBKVCZ010000231.1:0-5302 GCF_046966825.1 Hungatella sp.
CAAATCACATAGACGATTCCGCGGGAAACTCTCTTTTTTGTCTTTGCACTCATCAGATATCCGGCTCCCTTCTTCTCAGTATGCCTAACAGCGGTGAAATAACGATCACGATCAGCAGGAACTGAATCAGGTTGATCGCGGAGGCGTATCCCATGGTTCCGATCCTCATGGCGTCATACGACAGCTTGCTGATCACCTGGGTCGCTCCGTTTGGCCCGCCGTTTGTCATGGACATGACGATATCGAATATATTGAAACCGCCGATGACGCATAAGGTAATGGTGGTATTAATGGACGGAGTGACCAGAGGAAGCGTGATATGGCGCGTTGTCTGCCATGCGCTGGCCCCATCCAGCCTGGCCGCCTCGTAGACATCCGTCGAGATCGACTGAAGGCCCGCCAGAATAATGGCCGTATTGAATCCAATCCACATCCAGGATTCCACGGCGCACACGGTAAACAGGACGATCTTCGGATCTCCCAGCCAGTTGAGCGCCAGCCCGCCAAGACCGATGCCGCGCAGAAACTCGTTGAGTACGCCCGTGTCCGGCTGGAGAATAAAGGTGAAGACGTAGCCGATCACCAGTGCTCCGATGGTACACGGCAGGAATATGATGGCCCGGAAGAAATCCCGGCCCTTAAACGCCCGGTTTAAAAGGAGGGCGAACACCAGGCCCAGCCCCACTTTAATGACGGTGGTAATCACGGCAAACGAAAAGGTATGGCCGAGCGCGGGCAGAAAGCTCTGCGACGCGAATAAGTCCTTAAAATTCTCGATGCCGATAAACTCCGGACTTTCAAAGTTGTAGATGCTCCAGTTTGTAAAGGAAAACACAAAGCCGCCCGCAATCGAGCAGACATAAAACAGGGTGAATATGATGAGCGCCGGCACGACAAACACCAGCGGATAATACTTTTTCTCCAGCTTGCTCACAAGACTGCCTCCTTTTAAAAAGGACTGTCATACAACCGCTCCCGAAAAAGCTCTGTAAGACAGTCCAAACGATTCAATCACATGTTTAAATCCTTACTTAAATCCGTCGAATCCGAGCTGCTTCCCTACCACGATCACCGCGTCGCTCCATATCTTTGCGCAGTCCTCCGGGCTCTTCTGGCCGAGAAGGACGGAAAGGAACGAACTGTTGGCATCGTCGGAGGGGGTAATTACATACGTCTGGTTATAATGAATTTCAGTCAGCCCCTGATCGATATAGCTCTGGGTATCCTGAAGCGTTACGCTTAAATTTTCCGCGTCAACAGACTTCCAGACCGATGTACACGCCCTCGTATCCATGTTCAGCTTTAAATTCTCATCAGATGCCATGTAATTTAAGAAATCCTTTGCCGCATCTACATTGGCAGACTGATTCGAGATATAATATCCGCCAGGGCCGGCGATCGCAAGACGGCTGTCGCCATCCTTCGTCGGCGCCGCGAACATGCCGATCTTTCCTTTTCCGGATGGTTCTGTCTTGGCATACTCCGGGTCTGCCCAGTCGCCCATGTACATCATGGCGGCGGTTCCGGAAGCGATTGCCTTCTGTCCCATCTCGTACGTTGCGGTAGCCATGTCGCTGTTCACATATCCGTTGTCCACCCAGCCCTTCATTCTGACGTATAAGTCATTGAATTCCGGAAGAGAATCCCAGCGGATCTCGTTCTTATTCAGCTTCTCCAGCGCGTCCGGATTGGCAGCCAGAATATTGGGCCACTCGCCGTTGATGATCTGGTTTACGGTCCAGGCATCCGCCATGGACACGTAGACCGGTGTGATGCCTGCCGCCTTTAACGTGTCGCATACCGCGTTAAATTCCTCGAAGGTCTTCGGCACTTCCAGGCCGTTTTTCTCGAATACCTCTTTGTTATAGACGATTCCGAAGGAATTGACTCCTCCGTTGGGGAAACAGTAGATTTTACCGTCGCTGTGGGTGACAAATTCCTTCCCCGTATCGGTTAAATTGGCGACCCATGGCTCTGACGACAAGTCCACCAGATTCTTTGCATGCTGGTAGGAAGCCGCCTGCGTACCGGTATCTCCAATAAAAATATCCCGCATGCCGTTGGTGGACATCTTCGTCTGAAGCAGGGAGTCGAACTGGTCATCATCGATGGCCTGCACATCCACGGTGTTGCCCGTAGCCTCTTCCCAGCCTTTCTTAAAGGTCTCAATATTGGATATCTCCACATGCGACGCCTTTAAGCCTACGGTGATGGTTACGCCCTTAGCCTTCTTCTCTCCCTGAGTCTCCTTCTGGCTTTCCGCCGCAGTCTGTCCTCCTGCCGTTTCTGTCGTTCCGGCCTTCTGGCCGCAGCCTGCCAGCATTCCGGCCGCAAGAGCCGCGCATAACAGAACACCTGTCAATTGTCTTTTCTTCATAGCTACCTCCTTCAATTTGTTTCATCTGTTGTGCAATCAGTATAATTGATTCTCGGAAAAAAGCGAATGGAAAAATTTCTCTTATCCGTTTGTATTTTTTTGACCTCTCTTTTTTCCATTGTCATTCAATCGATTTTTCGCTATGATATAGGTAATCACGCAGAAGGAAATGGAGACTGACATGGATTTAAAAAAGAGGCATTTCAAACTAAAATTCAAATTCCGGCTGTTTCTTTCCGTGGCCGGAATTTTCCTGTTCATCGCGCTTTTCGTATCCCTTTTATTTTCCATGACTTCACTTAAAAATGCAAAGGAAAATGATTACCGCGGCTCCGCCATGGTTCTGGAGCGCATCTCCTCCCAGATCGCGTCGCTGTATGAGCAGATGGATGTGGCCGCCACCTCCATCACAAAGAATTCCACGCTGCGGGGTACGGTGCTGAATTTGAATATCCGTGATTCCCAGCTCACCCAGCAGCAGATGATGGAGGAGCTGGAAAAGACCAGGACAATCCAGAAGACGCTGATTAACATGATGTTTTCACCCATCATCTCCAATGTGCTTCTCTACAACCGGAATCTGGACTATTTCTATTATACGGGCCTCTATCTTCACGATGAAGGCCTGTTAAAACGCGCCCTGTCGTCGGACCGCTCCTTCGAGCAGCTCATGGAGGCGCGGTACGACCAGCTCTACTTAGGCCCCCACCTCTCCCCCTGGTCCGGCGACGACAAGGTCGTGCTGTCCGCCATACGGAATTTTTCCGACATCACCACGACTCAGGACACACTCGTCGAGATCCAGGTGCCCTATGCCCACCTGGATTCCATCTGCCGCCAGGAAAGCTTCGGAGACGAGAAGGAGATCGTAATCCTCGATTCCGCCTTCCGCCAGATCTATCCCTACGAGGAGGCCGTCACCGTCCTTCCCCCTGAAACCATCGATCATATTGTTGCGCAGTTTGAGGATGGCGTTCCGGATTTCTACAGCGATGAATACGCCTATTACGGAAGCTCCATCTTAAATAACCGTTTTCACGTACTCTTAGTCTCCAACCAGAGCACACTGGCACAGTATCGGAAGCAGAATGCGACCAATACCATCCTGGCCGTTTTCCTCATTCTGACCACCACCTGTGCCATCATATTTGTCATTATCTCCATCGTTTCAAAGCCTCTGAACCAGATGATATGCTACATCAACGCGCTGAGCCTCGACCAGGATGCGCCCTTAAACCTGTCCTCAGACTTCCTCGATGAGTTTGAACTCATCAACAGCTCCTTCAATCAGATGCTGGTAAAGCTGAAGGACTCCATCAAGGAAGTATACGAGGCCCAGATCAGGGAGAGCAACGCCAACTTAGCGGCCCTCCAGGCCCAGATTAACCCTCATTTTCTCTACAACGCCTTAAACTCCATCAGCGCGGCCAGTGAGATTTACGGAAGCGAGGTTACCTCCAGGATGTGCCAGCAGTTCTCTTCCATGATGCGCTACATCACCTCCTCCAGCCCGGAGGCCAAGCTCAGCGAAGAGATACGCCACACCCGGAATTACCTGGACTTCATGAAAATCTCCTATGACGGCAGCTTCGATTACACCATTGACGCCCCGCTCGAAACAGCCAATCTCTTTCTGCCCAGGCTGACCATCGAACCGTTAGTGGAAAACTGTTTCAAGCATGGCTTCCGGGAGTGTCTGCCCCCGTGGCACATCACCATCAGCTGCGCCATCGAAGGCGCCTCCTGGTTCATACGGATCGCCGACAACGGAAGCGGATTTTCACCGGAGGCTCTCTCTGATTTCCAGGAATTCAAGGACGCCTACGGCTCCAGAAAAACGGCAGACTTATACCGTGATCTGGAGATTGACGGCCTGGGATTAAAAAATATCTACGGCAGGCTGTTCCTGTATTTTAACGGAAATGTGGATATGTACATACAAAACGGCGGTTCCCGCGCCCTGTGCGTTAGCCGCCCCGACAATCAGAACAGCCCCGGTGGCTGTCTCATCACAATAAGAGGAGAAATAACACATGATTAAGATCGTCGTCGCTGAAGACCAGCCACTGATTCTGAAGGATTTGTGTTTGAAAATTGAAAAATGCGATCCGGATATGGAGATAGCCGGGACCGCCACCGACGGCAGAGCGGCCTATGAAAAGGCGGCGGAGCTCCAGCCAGATATTCTCTTTACCGATATCAAGATGCCGTTTTTGAGCGGGCTTGAGGTGATCTCCCGGCTGAAGGCCGAAAACAGGCAGATCCACACCGTCATCATAAGCGGATACCGGGACTTTGAATTTGCCCGGGAAGCCATGAAGCTGGGTGTGGATGAGTATCTCTTAAAGCCGCTTTCGGCAGACGACATCTCCTATGTTCTCTCAGAGCTGAAAGAGAAAATCTCCATGAAAAAGAAAGATTACAACCGCCATCTCCTCGAATCCCTGATTCAGTCCCCCGGCAGCCGGACCGGGCATATCAACACGACGTTTCCCTATGACTGCTATCAGCTTCTTCTGATGACGGCGGGCTCTTATCCCACGTTCCTTCTGGATTACGCCCTGCCCCATGAGGACGTGGGGGCCTTTCACCTTCTGGAAACCGCATGCCGCTCCCGGAAGCAGGAGGGCGAGATGACTTACTTATTCTCCGGCAGGCACGAGAACGAACGCATCTGTCTCGTCTGCTGCAGCAATCCCGAATCCACGACGGCGAGGCAGATCGCAGAGGATGTTCTCTCCGCTTCCTCAGGGTCCGGCCTCCCCATAACCGTCTGTATCAGCCGCCGCGTCCGCCATGTGGACAACATCGGCATGGAGGTTCAGATCATGCGGACTTATACAGAGCGGAACCTGCTCTTCGGGCGCTCCTCCCTTCTGGAAGCCAAACCATTTGAAATGAATATGCCTGACCTGTCGTCCTATC
>NZ_JBKVCZ010000232.1:0-5270 GCF_046966825.1 Hungatella sp.
TCTTCCAGAAGCGCCTGCCTCCTCCCGCGGCCCAGTTCTCCGCAATCCCCTGATCTCTCTCATCCAGCAGCCTCCACCATGCGGCAATGCGTGTTTCATCATCTTTCCGTATCCGTTCCACATACCCGGGATCGCTGCAGGCATCCAGTTCCTTCCGTTCATCGGGAAAATCGCAGAGCGCCTCCCGGCTCATCCACGCTTGTACAGGGGTTCCCCCTACCGCGGTTAAGATCAGGCCGACCGGGATACGGTAACGCTCATACAGCTTCTGCGCAAAGAAAAAGCCAACGGCAGAAAATACCGGAGTATGTTCCGCCGCGGCCGTCTTCCACTCCCCGCCGGACAGCGCATCAGAGTCAGAGTCAAATTTCCACTGAATCGGAACCGTAAACTGACGGATCATGGGTGATGCGCCCTTTTTATATGCTTCAGGATACCGGTATTTGACCCGTTCCATGGGTAGCTGCATATTGGACTGCCCCGCCATGACCCAGATATCTCCGAAATAAAGATCGTGAAACTCCAGTTCTTCTCTTTCGGATTCAACCCGCAAGCAGTATGGTCCTCCTGCTGCAAACGGAGGCAGCTCCACCAGCCACGTCCCAGCCGGGTTCACCACACCCCAGCCGGATTTCGGCTGAATCACGCCGTCTGCCTTTACTACCCACTCAGGCTCCAGCTCTGCCCGCACTCTGGCTCCGGCTCTTCCCCTGCCGCGCACCGGGATCACTTCATCCCGCTGGAGCACCGCATGATCCGAGATGAGCGATGCCACAGAAAACCGGACATTCTGTTCCATATCCGATCACCCCTTTACTCCAGTCGATGTAACGCCCTCCACGAAATACTTCTGCGCGGAGAAGAACAGGATCAGGGCCGGGAGCAGCGCCAGAAATGACATGGCGAGAATCTGGTTCCATTCCACGATACCGCTGCTCTGGTCGATGGACATTTTAAGCGCCAGCGCCACCGGATACTTTTCCAGGCTGGTCACGTAGATGAGCGGCCCAAGGAAATCATTGAAGCTCCATACGAACTGGAAGATCGTACAGCTGATCAGCGCCGGTTTTAAGGACGGCAGCAGAACCCTCATCAGCGTCTGAAAGGAATTACAGCCGTCGATTGTGGCCGCCTCGTCCAGATACGTGGGGATCGACCGCATGAACTGAATCAGCATAAACACGAAAAAGGGTTCATTGGCAAACATGGTCGGTGCGATCAGCGGCACGTACGTGTTGAGGAGTCCCATCTGCTTCCACAAAATATAGAGTGGAATTCTTGTCACGACGGCCGGAAGGAACATGGTAGCCATCAAAATCGAAAAGCATATCTTTTTAAACGGAAATTCAAACCTTGCAAAGCCATACGCGACAAGCGTACTGGACACGAGGCAGAAGACAATTTTCGGCACCACGAACCGGAAGGTATTTAAGAAAAACGTGGTGAACGTATACTTTGTACGCGTCTTCCAGCCTTCTATATAGGGAGTAAAGTCGATCCGTTTCGGAATAAAACTGATCGAAGTAAATATTTCGTTATTGCTTTTAAAGGTAGCGCCCACCAGCCATATAATCGGATAGATCATGACGAGCGCCACGACAATCAGGACGATATAACGGATGACAGAGCTGATGACCACCCGTCTGCGCCTCCGCAATTCCACTTCGCTGAATTCTCGCGTTTTCTCCATCTTCTAATTACCTCCGTCCGAATAATAGACCCACTTGTCCTGTGTCGCAAAGAGAATCAGGGTCACAGCCACGATGATGAGGAACAGAATCCAGCTGGCGGCACTGGCATACCCCATGTTAAAGTACTTAAATGCATTGTCATAAATATACATGGAAGTCAGATAGGT
This sequence comes from Hungatella sp., assembly GCF_046966825.1. Classification (NCBI taxonomy): domain Bacteria; kingdom Bacillati; phylum Bacillota; class Clostridia; order Lachnospirales; family Lachnospiraceae; genus Hungatella; species Hungatella sp. The sequence goes on from NZ_JBKVCZ010000232.1 coordinate 1,859, forward strand.
GGCATTTAACGGTCCCTTCCCCGTTACAAGGTACGGGCCGTTGAATTCCTGGAACGCATTCACCAGCTGCATGACCAGATTGAAGAAAATCGTAGGTGTGATCAGCGGCATGGTAATATGGATAAAGGAATGGAGCTTGGTGGAACCGTCCACGCTGGCCGCCTCATAGAGATCCTGGGGCACGTCCTTGAGAGCGGCCAGAAAGATCAGCATCGCAGAACCAAACTGCCAGACCTTCAGGATTATAATGACACTCATCGCCCCGCCCGGGGAAGAGAGCCATGCCACCGGCTGTATCCCGACAACGCCAATGATACGGTTGATAAGCCCGTCCTGCTGAAACAGGAATCTCCACAGCACCGCCACCGCCACATTTCCTCCCAGCAGGGACGGAATATAGTAGGCTGTCCGGAAAAAGTTAATACCCTTCAGCTTAAAATTCAATATGTATGCAATAAACAGGGCAAACGCCAGCTGTAATGGCACCGTAATCACAGTGTATTTTAACGTTGCGGTAAGCGTACCTAAAAAATCTTCATCATGAAACAACTTGGTGTAGTTGGCCAGACCAATGAAATTCGGTTCTCTCACGAGATTGTAATCCGTAAAACTGATAACCAGCGCGTTAATAAACGGATACAGGGTAAGAAAAACCATACCGATCAGCCATGGGAGGATATACACCAGACCCATTTTGCTCTTTCTCAAAGAATCTCCTCCTTCCTGCGTGCTCTTTATTTGCCGTAGTCCTGTTTCAGTTTTGCAACCTGCTCGCTGGTGGCGTCAAAGATGGCCTGCGCAGCTTCCTCGGCCGTGCTCTTTCCAAACTCAAACTTCTCGTAATTACTTTCATAGGAATTGGTAAATATGGCGTTCTCAAAGATCGGAGAATTGTTGATTACTTTCGCTGCATCGGTAAAGTCGTAAGCCTGCTTTACGGCTCCTGTGATCTGACCGTCTGCCTCTAAGGAAGCCTTGGCCGCCCTGGAAGCCACCATGCCGCGGGTAGAACCCATGAGCTTCGTTCCTTCCGGATCGTTTAAGATATACTGTAAAAATTCAGCCGCTTCCTTTGGATTTTTGGAATCCCTGGAGATTGCAAACAGCAGGGAGGGCTTTGCCATAGTTCCTTCAAATACGGCTCCATCGATTACAGGGAGCGGCGCTACCACCAGTTCGTCCCCCTTGTCCTCCAGCGTCTTGGCGTTCGAAGCGATTCCTCCGGTCCATTCCAGTACGCCAGCGTAGCCGCCATTGATATATTTTGCATTCTGGGCAATGGATACCGGCTCATTGCCCACATTCTCGATATAATCTTTTCTGGAACAGAAGACATGGGCATCCGCTAAGTCCTTATACCAGAGAAGCGCTTCCTTATAATCATCCACGGTGTAATTCATACTTAAATCTTCTGCAAATTCGCCCTTCCCTGTCTTCTGCTGCAGATAGTAGACTGCTGCGAAACGGAACGTAGGGCTGACGATCATATACGCATTGGGATCCTGCTGGGTAAAGATTTCCGCCGCCTTCTTATACTCCTCGAACGTCGTTGGAAGCTCGGTGATACCGGCTCTGTCAAATGCGGATTTATTGACGTATAAGCCCAGCGTGTTCTGGCCGTATGGGACTGCCTGCATCTTGCCGCCCGTCTTTCCGAATTCTAAAAAGCCCTCGTCATACTGTGAGAAATCGATAATGTCCTTTACCTGATCGAGATCGTAGAATCCGTCTCCGTTTGGACTGTACTGGATAACCCAGGGATAGTTGACAGTCATGACATCTGCTGCGGTTCCGCCTGCATAACGGGTGGCAAAGGTCTCTTCCAGATTGCCGAAGCCGGAAGGCTCTCCGGTCACTTCGATGGCGCCGGCGTGAGCCGCATTGAAGGCATCAATAGCGTTCTGTGTAGCCTGATGGCGGTCGTCATTGCCCCACCAGGAGAAGCTTAATTTCACGGTCTCTCCCGATGATTTAGACGCCTCCGGTGTTTTTTCGTCCGCTGCCTTCTCTGTCCCGGCCGCTCCGGTGCTTCCTTCTTCCCCGGTATTGCCCGTTTCTGCGGTCTTGCCGCCGCACGCGGTCATTGCCATGCTCGCTGCCAGTACGGCTGCACATACGATACCTGCTTTACTCCATTTTTTCATAATACTACCTCTTTCTTTTTATTATTGGTATATTTTCCTTCCCTTTTCATCGGGGATTCCCGACTTACGGTAAAAGTACGTGTTTACCTGGTCACGCCAGCTGACGGCGTTTTCCAACTGCCAGGCGAGGCGCTCCTTCATATTTAAGTAGCTCTCCCCGTCCAGGGAGTCCTTTAAGCTTTCCCATATTGCCTGATACTCTCTCACCCTCTCCACGCCCTCAAAATGAGTGTCGTAGATGTGCTGAATCACCGTTTTTCCAGAATGCAGCACATGGGTGTAAGGCACATGGTGGAAAAAGAGCAGAAGCTCATCGGGGCAGGACGAAAGGTCCTCATATTCATAAAATCGCGCGTCGGAATACTGCCTCGTATAGGAGGTCCCCGTCTTCACGGTCCTGTCCCTTCCGACTCCGTCTCTGTCGGCATAGTGGTATGTCCCCCACCGGTCGTACTCATATCCATCAATATCGACGCCGTAGTGGACGGCGGGTTTACACATGAAGCCAACACCAAGAGGACAGGTATAAGCTTCGTACACGTCCCTCGATGTCGTTAGAATCGCCGCCAGCTTACCGCACTTTTCTTCGGTCAGGCAAAAGCTCTGGCGGACCCATTCTTCGGCGATCACCTCCGATGATAATTCATGATTCCAGACCAGCCTTCCGAAGCCGTAGAGATTGGCCTGGGCCAGCTTGCTGCCCGTCCAGTTGGCATCCATTCCCACGTTTCCGACGCCCGCAATGCCGGATCGGCTGCGGACAGGAGAGTTCTCTCTCACCGCGTCCTTTACCGTCAGGCTTTTGCCGTGTTTCGTATCAAAATTCATGGTTTCCTTCCACATCGGAACGAGGTAACAGATATCCCTCTGATGCCCGGTATACTCCTGTGTAATCTGAAATTCCAAAATTTGATTTGTCTTTTTTAAAGCTCCAAACAGCGGGGACACCGGTTCTCTGATCTGGAAATCGATGGGGCCATTCTTGATCTGAAGAATCACGTTGTCCAGGAACCTTCCATCCAGAGGTTTGAAGATATCGTAAGCGGCGCGTGCGCGGTCCGCCTCCCGGTTCCACCAGTCCTGGGAGCAGTCGTATACGAAGCAGCGCCAGATAATGACTCCTCCGTAGGGTCCTGCCGCCCTCGCCAGCATATTGGCGCCGTCGTCATGGTTCCTGCCGTAGGAGAACGGCCCTGGTTCTCCTTCCGAATCTGCCTTTACCACGAAGCCGGCAAAATCAGGAATTTCCTCATAAATTCGTTTTACCG
>NZ_JBKVCZ010000233.1:0-5261 GCF_046966825.1 Hungatella sp.
TCACGTATCTGGGCAGAGATTTAAAGGCGGAAATTACCGAATACGTTATGAAGAACAAGACGCTTCTGCCGCCGGATGTGCTGGAGAAGCTTAAGGAACACGACCGCGTGGGAGAACGCCATTTAAACGCCTCCTGGATCCATACCTGGAATAATGTGTATAAGGTCCTGCAGTCGAATCCGGAGTATCTGCCCAATACGTATCTGCAGTACTATCTGCTGTCCAAGGATGTAGTGGAAGAATCCAATCCGGAGTATACGAGAGCCAATGAGGTAATGGACTCCAGAGAAAAGGATCTGTTTGAGGGAATTGACCATTATATCAAGACCGGAGAGGTGACTGCAAAGGCATTTTACCACGGCGCCCACGGCAACTACATCGCGGATCTCGCTATGGCTCTTAAAAATGACACGAAGAAGAAATTCATCGTGATTGTACAGAATAACGGGGCCATCGAGAATATCGCACCAGATGCCATGGTCGAGGTTCCTGCCTATATCGGCAAAAATGGTCCGGAGGTAATCTGTCAGGGGCCCATCGGCGACTACTATAAGGGACTGATGGAGCAGCAGCTGGCATCGGAAAAGCTTCTGGTGGCCGGAGGCATCGAGGGCTCCTATGAAAAGGTATGGAAAGCCTTTTCCATGAATAAAACGGTGCCGTCGGCTACGGTGGCAAAGGCCATTCTGGATGAGATGATTGAGGCTAATAAGGAATTCTGGCCGGAGCTTCGGTAAGCTTTGATGTTTTGCGCTTGACATACCCAGTAAAATCCATTAGAATAAACGGAAGATGAGGGAGTAGTCAGCACGCCTCCCACGGGTCAGGGATGCGGCGTGCAGCAGGGTCAACATACTGATAGCGTCTGTCTATCTGGTCCTGCTTAACTTGCTTTTATGCAAAAAAGATGAGACTTGTCTGCGGGTTTTTCGATGCCTGCAGATAAGTCTTTTTTTGTTCTCCGCATCATATACTTATTAAGCTTATACGCAGGAGGAATATCACATGTCATTAATTGAGCTGTTCATTATCGCGGTGGGCCTTTCTATGGACGCCTTCGCCGTTTCCATCTGTAAGGGACTCTCCATGCAGAGGATGAGCTGGAAAAACGCAGTCATCGTCGGACTCTATTTCGGCGGTTTCCAGGCGGGCATGCCGCTTTTCGGTTACATATTGGGATCTCAGTTTAAAGAGGCCATCACTTCCATCGACCACTGGATCGCCTTTATCCTTCTGGGCATCATCGGATTCAACATGATCCGGGAGTCCCTGAATAAAGAGGAGGAATGTGTGGACTGCTCCGTGGCGCCGGGCAATATGATTCTGCTTGCCATCGCCACCAGCATCGATGCACTGGCCGTCGGCGTCACCTTCGCCTTCCTGCAGGTACGCATCGTTCCGGCCGTCTCCTTCATCGGTTCCACCACCTTTGTCCTCTCCATCATCGGTGTCAAGGTCGGCAATGTCTTCGGCACCAGATATAAGTCTAAAGCCGAGTTTGCAGGCGGGCTGATCCTGGTGATTATGGGGGTGAAAATACTGCTCGATCATACCTTGGGTATTTAGGCAAAATAAAAAACAGCAGGGCAGCACCGAAGGAACTGATAATTCCGTTTTGTAAAAAGGGATTATCAGTTCCTTCGGTGCTGCCCTGCTGTTTTTTATATGGTCCATTTATCTTCCTAAAAGCGTTCCGTATCACTCTCTGATCAGCATAATGGCTCCATATGGAGAAAGCCGGATCTTCTTACTCTCCCTCTCTGCCCCATCGTTGGCAATCAGCGTTCTGTATTTCGTCAGATCCTCATCCGGAAGCTTTAAATCTGCCGCCGCTATGGTCTGGCTTCTGTCGGTAAAATTAGTCAGGACCAGCAGCGTATCACCGCCGTACGTCCTTTTGTAGGCAAATACTGCCTCATGATCCTCCAGTACCGGTTCGTACCCGCCCTCGCTGATGACGTCGTACTCTTTCCTCAAGCCGACCAGCTTCTGATAGTAGTAAAAAATGGAATCGCTGTCTTCCAGGCATTCTTCCGCATTGATTTCTTTATAGTTCCGGTTGACTTCGATCCAGGGCACGCCGTTTGTAAAGCCGGCATACTCCTGATCGCTCCACTGCATGGGAGTCCGGCTGTTGTCGCGGGACCTCTGGCGCAGCACCTCGTAAATCCGGGCTTCCTCCATTCCGCTTTCCTTCAGAATATCGAAATAATGCAGGCTTTCCACATCACGGTACTGATCGGTGGAGGTAAAACCGGCGTTAGTCATGCCCAGTTCCTCCCCCTGGTAGATATAGGGCGTTCCTCTCATGCCGTGGATGGCCGTCGCCAGCATCTTGGCCGACTGCTTCCGGTATCTCGCTTCGTCCCCAAACCGTGATACCGCCCTCGGCTGATCGTGGTTGCACCAGAACACGGCGTTCCATCCGCTGCCCTCGGCCATACCGGTCTGCCAGGTGTGAAAAATCTTTTTCAGGCCCATGAAATCATAGGGCATCAGAGACCATTTGTCCCCATTTTTATAGTCTACCTTCAGATGGTGGAAATTAAAGCACATCTTCAGCTGCTGTTCCTGTGGGTTGGTATACTGGATACAGTGATGGATTGTGGTGGAGGACATCTCCCCCACAGTGATGATATCGTCCTCGTACAGGCCGGTCTCCTTCACCATCTCTTTTAAATACTCATGCACCCGGGGGCCGTCTGTATAGAATCTGCGGCCGTCTCCCTCGTCGTCATCCTCAAAGTACGCGGGCTTGGAGATCAGATTGATGACATCGAAACGAAAACCACGGATTCCCTTCTTCTTCCAGTAGAGAAGAACCTTGCGGATCTCTTCCCGCACCTTCGGATTCTCCCAGTTTAAGTCCGCCTGCGTCCGGTCAAACAGATGAAGGTAATACTGCCCCAGCTCCTCCACATACTCCCAGGCGCTGCCGCCGAACTTGGACTGCCAGTTGGTGGGGGGAACCCCCTTTTTTCCTTTCCGGAAAATATAGTAGTCCTGGTACTCCTTCTCTCCCTTAAGCGCCCGGGCAAACCACTCGTGCCGGGTCGAGGTATGGTTGAACACCATGTCAAACATCAGTCCCATGTCCCGGTCAGCCGCCTCTTTAATGAGACGGTCCAGGTCTTCCATGGTGCCGAACAGCGGGTCAATGTGGTAATAGTCCGCAATATCGTATCCATTGTCATTCTGCGGCGAGACGAAGAAGGGCGTAAGCCACAGATAATCGACTCCCAGTTTCTTTAAGTAGTCCAGCTTCTCCGTGACTCCGTTTAAGTCACCGACACCATTACCAGTCGTGTCCCGGAAGGACTTTGGATAGATCTGATATACACACGATTTCCTGAAGTCATTCATATTCTCCTCCAATTACTTACCGTACGTCTTTTTTCTTACCGACTACTACCGTCAGCATAAATGGAACCACCATGGTAATCAGCATACAGACAGCAAATCTTCCCATATACTGCGGCTGAATGGACAGGATTCCGGGAATTCCGCCTACGCCGATGGAATTCGCCATAACGTTGCTTCCCACGGATACGGTGGCCGCAATCGCAGAACCGATCATGGCGGAGATAAATGGAAATCCCCTCTTTAAATTGACGCCGAAGATCGCCGGCTCCGTGACACCCAGATAACAGGAAATACATGCCGGAATGGATATCTGCTTCGCCTCTTCGTTATGCTTCTGTAAATAGATCATGCCGAGTACTGCGGATCCCTGTGCAATGTTGGATAAAGCAATCATCGGCCACAGCATGGTGCCTCCAAACTCCGCCATCAGCTGCAAATCGATGGCATTGGTCATATGGTGAAGACCGGTGATTACGAGCGGTGCGTAGATAAAACCGAATACGGTAGCGAATAACCAGCGGAAGCTTGAGGTAAGCCCTGCGTAAACCACCTTTGAGACCCAGGAACCCACGGCCCAGCCCACAGGACCCAGAACCGCGTGAGCCGCGATCACGGCCAGCACCAGTGATAAGAACGGCACCACGATCATGGAAATCGCCTGAGGCGTAATCTTCTTAAAGAACTTCTCTAAATAAACCAACACGAAGCCAGCCAGAATCGCCGGAATTACCTGTGCCTGATAGCCGACCATCTGCATGGTGAAGAATCCAAAATTCCATACCGGAACTTCCACGCCGGGAGCCATGGCATAGGCGTTTAACAGCTGCGGGGACACCAATGTCAGACCGAGTACGATACCCAGAATCTGAGTCGTGCCCATCTTCTTCGTCACCGACCACGTGATGCCTACCGGCAGGAAATGGAATATTGCCTCACCGATCAGCCACAGGAAGCTGTGTACTCCTGCCCAGAACTGGGACACCTCGATCAGTGTCTCTGTCCCGCCGTTCATAAACTGAATCTCACCGATGATGTTCCGGAATCCCAAAATCAGACCGCCGACGATGATGGCCGGAATCAGAGGTGCGAATATCTCTGCGATATTAGCTACCGCCTTCTGAACCGGATTCATGTTCCCTTTCGCTTCCTGCTTCACTTCCTCCTTTGAAACTCCCTCAATCCCGGATACGGAAGTAAACTCATTGTAAAACACCGAGACATCATTACCAATAATCACCTGGAACTGTCCCGCCTGTGTAAACGTCCCCTTTACACTCTTCAGCGCTTCGATCTTCGCCACATCGGCTTTCTCAGGATCGGCCAGAACAAAACGCATCCTGGTCATACAGTGTGTGACTGCCGAGATATTCTGTTTTCCGCCGACATATTCCAGAAGCTTCTTTGCGTCATCCGAATACTTCCCCATAACCATTCTCCTTTTCATACACGTTTTTTATTTTTCTCTTCTTGTATGTTTATCTTGTGAATTCAATATAACATATACGTATATGTTTGTCAACATGTTTGGAAAAATAAATAAAAAAATCCACCGGCAGATAGTGGTTATGTGGTGGAAAATACGCGGACTTTTGCATGGGGGATCGAGGAAAAGGGAGAGCGGGCGGCAGGGAGGGAAAGGTTCAGGGATTCCGAGGGGGTGGGACTAAGGGCGAACAGCCCCCTCCGCAGGGGTTCCGGTCAATTCGACCGAACGCCTGATGCGTTCGCTCTCAGTGCCCGCAAAATCGCGTCCTGAAAACGCGATTTTGCCCCTGCTCCGACGGCTGTTCGCCCTAAGTCCCACCGACCTCTGCATCATTCACCTTTCCCTCCCTGCCGCCCGCTCTCCCTTTTCCGGCCAGACTGTGAAAAAGTCCGCTGAGTACTGGCTCCACAAG
>NZ_JBKVCZ010000234.1:0-5234 GCF_046966825.1 Hungatella sp.
GTACAGCACGGCGCCGTTTTTTATCTGGGTGCTGTCCATATTTCCGCCGTGATCCATGGGAGTTATGGTGGAGACGCCCTCTCCCGCCGGCGCCACACCGATCACGCCGATCATTGGCTCCACCGGTATTTCCACTTTGCCGTCGTAGTATGCCTTTCCATCTTTGACAGGAACGCGTTTTAATACCTTTTTCGAAAATTCCGACCTCTCGCTTCCGCTGTTCGGCCCCAGCATCACAATGCCGACAGGTCCCAGTTCGATATCCAGAATCTCGATCCTAAGCATGTCCCCCGGCATCGCTCCCTCAACGTACAGAGGGCCGGTGGCCGGATTCCCCGGTTTTCTCACCACATTTTCAAAGGTGGCCTCCTCCGGCAGGAACTGGTTCGTAAAGCAGTCATACGTCTCAAATACCACCGTCTCTCCCGCCTGAATGGAAGCACAGGCTGCATTGTCCTTTGAGAGCACGTTCGTTATAAATTCTTTCGTTATCACTTTCATCTCTATTCTCCCTGACCCTGTTTATTTTTTCTTACCGCTGAGCTCCGGCCATACCGTAATCAGCATCGTGATGAAGCAGGCCGCCCCGCCGATAAAGTTGGACACCGGTTCCGCCATGAGCACGCCGTCCGTTCCCAGTCCAAACATCAGAGGAAGGACCAGCATAAGCGGAATCACAATGATCACTTTCCTGAAAATCGAGAAGAACACCGCATTCTTCGCTTTTCCCAGCGCTACAAACACGGATTGGCCGGCGAACTGAAGCGACATCATGAAAAAGCCGAAATAGTAGATCCGCATGGCCGGAATTCCTTCCCTGACCAGATCCGCGTCCTGATTGAAGATGCGGATAAAGAATTCCGGAAAGCCATGGACAAACAGCCACATAACCGTCGTGTAGGCGATGGAGACCACCGAAATGAATACAATGGCCCGTTTCACCCGCTTATACTCTCCCGCCCCGTAATTGAATCCCATCACCGGCTGCGCGCTGTTAGTCAGGCCATTAACCGGCATGGAAATGATTTCCCGGACAGAGTTGATCACGGTCATGATCCCTACGTACAGATCCCCGCCGTAATGCTGCAGTGACGCATTGTACATGATCTGTACCGAGCTGTTGGTGATCGCCATGGTAAAGCCCGACATGCCGAGGGCCACGATGTTCTTCACCCGCTCCTTCTTCAGCCGGAACGCCGAAGTTTTCAGCCTTAAAATCGCCTTCCTGCCCGTCAGAAACTTTACGATCCAGAGGGCAGACAGAAACTGGGACAGTATCGTGGCAAGCGCCGCCCCTCTTACTCCCATATGAAAGGTAAAGATAAAGACCGGGTCCAGAATAATGTTGGCGACCGCTCCGAGGAGCACGGTCATCATGCCGATGGTACCGAACCCCTGCGAATTGATGAAGCTGTTCATCCCCAGACCGATCATCACGAAAATACTTCCGAGAAGATAGATGCTTATGTACTGATCCGCATACGGATACGTGTTGTCACTGGCCCCGAACAGATAGAGCATGGGCTTTTTGAGGGCCAGTCCCACCACAGTCAGCCCGATTCCGAATATTACCATCAGGACGAAGGAGTTGCCCATGATCAGCTCCGCCTCCTCCTTATTGCCGCGGCCGCGTTCGATGGAGCACAGCGGTGCCCCACCCATGCCAAATAAATTGGCGAACGCGATAACCATGGAAATAATGGGCAGACAGAGCCCCAGGCCGGTTAAAGCCAGCGTGGCATTCTCCGGAATCCGCCCGATGTAGATCCTGTCGATAATATTATAGAGTACATTGATCAGCTGGGCCATGGTCATAGGGACCGCCAGCTTCATGATATTTGATACGATACTGCCTTTTGAAAAATCATTTGCTGTGTCTGACATGGTGTTTCAATCCTTTTACCTGTAACATTTCTATCTATCATATCACTAACCGCCGCATTTGCAAAGTGCTTTATCCCCTGCTGCCGGCAGGCGTTCCCGGTCAGTGCTCCAGGACAGTGCTCCTGATCAGCCCTCCCGGTCAGTGTTCCCTCAGGACATTGATCTGCCATCCGATGCCGTACCGGTCCGTCACCATGCCGAAACAGCTGCTCCATGCTGTCTCCGAGAGCTCCATCTCTGCCTTACCGCCTTCCTTCAGATACCCGAAGATCTTCCTGGCCGTCTCCTCGTCCTCCGGCATGAGAGCGATCGTAATGTGGTTTCCCTGTTCATACGGCATACCCGGAAATGTATCGGAAAACATCAGTTTCTTTCCCTTCACAGTGATCTCCGTATGCATAATCAGCTTCTTCGCCTCCTCCGGCATCGGCCATGCGGGATTCTCCCCGCTCTCCCCGAAGGTCAGAAACTTCGGCGGCTCCGCTCCGAACGCCTTCGCATAAAATTCCACCGCCTCCCGGCAGCTTCCGTTAAAACGGATATAGGGTGTAAATTCCATCCTGTGTTCCTCCTTGGATTCTAAGATGGAATTAGTATAACCGGATATCCATTTCTTTATCATTTTTCCAGATTTGCCTCCGGTGAATGGGACATGCTCCGAAAGAACGCTTCCGCCCATTCGTCCTCCCTGTGTTCACAGGAAGCCGTTATCAGTGCGATCTGATATCCGCCTGCCACTTCCCCCACATACTGGCTGCACGGACCGTCCGTCTCATGCACTATGGTTCCGGCAAACGCAAACCGGTACGCTAAGCAGCCATTCTCTCCGCTTATCGGTTCTCCCTCTGCGCCGTCGAAAATCCGCTCCGTGATCTCCGGGCTCTCCTCTCTGCTTTTTAACGCCGTAATCCGGATCGCATGCCAGTCCTCCTCCAGACCGTCATACCATAAATGAGAATTACTGTCCTCATCGTATTCATAGAGATAGGAGCCTGGAACCACAAAGGTCATGGTGCCGATCTTATCCCGCACATTCCCACGCCTGTAGCCGATGGGATAATCCGGTTCATACACCGGCACATCCGCTACAGCCTCCGGCTCTCTTCCATTTAGCCGGCAGAGCAGGATGTATTCCTCCGTTGGAAATGGAAGGCCCCGGTCTAAGAGAAGGGCTTTTTCCAGATGATCAATGATACGGTCATTCATCCGTTTATCCCTCTCGCTCCTGCTGCCCGGCATGAAACAGCACTCTTCCCACATCAGGCTGAGAGCCGTGTTTCTGTAATATCCCGCATCTCTTCCCGGCTCATTCCAAATGAAAAATTCCTTTGCAAAGGGCTCAATCCCCTCATTTTCCACCCAGCCCAGCATTTTCTGGATTGAGAACCGGCCGAAGGGAGTGAACACGGTGCCAGGAACCTCCTCCGGCGTGTACTGATCCAGATCCCAGCAGAGACCGAAGGACACAGCATCCGGCCATTTTTCTTCCCGCTCCCGGCATACCGCAACCAGGTTTTTCAGCCATCCGTAAAAATGTTCTTCTCTCATCCGTTCAAAATCATGGTCATCCCCATAGCCGGTCTCATCGTCTAGGATAAATTCCAGATCCGTCTCTCTGGCAAGCTCCTCCACGAAGTGAACCGCCGCGGCGTGGAATCCCGCTCCCGCCAGACTGGAGGTGCACTCTCCATAGACCATCTGCGCCGGAATTTCCCCGTCCAGCCCGGAGCTGAACTGAAAAAACACATCTCCCAGCCGGCAGAATCCCACACGCATACAGTCTTCCTCCTGCCGTACCTCATACCGCTTCTCCTCTCCCAGCATCCGGATCATCTGCTTCACAAACCGTTTATCCTGAACCACTGCCTGGCACGTAAATCCTACACTCATACTTTTTCCTTTCCCTTCAATCACTCGTTATGGCCGTTCCTTCTGTGCTACTGTTCATTATACTCAGGGAAGCAGTCATTTGTAAAGTATTTGGAATTGTGGTAAAATAAGAAAAACACAAATGCTGGGAGGGATATACTTGTTAAGTAATGATGCTGAAGCAAGATTAAAAGAATTCAATGATACCGCGTTTCCAAAAAAGATGATAACAATCACCGACCGCGTCCGGATCGCAGTCGGCTGGGGACACAGCAACTGTATTATCGTAGAAGGGGATACGTCCCTGATTCTGGTCGATACCCTGGATTCCGACGCCAGAGCCGCACGCCTGAAGGACGAGCTGTCCCGTCTGACGGATAAACCCGTAAAGACCATTATTTTCACCCACGGCCATCCGGATCACCGGGGCGGCTGCGGAGCGTTCCGGGACACGGTGGAGGAGATCATCGCCTTTGCCCCCAAGAAGGCCGTATTAAAAGGAACAGAACGAATTAATCCAATCTTAAACAAAAGGACCTTCCGTCAGTTCGGCTATGGACTGACCGACGAAGAACTCATTACCCAGGGTCTGGGGATCCGGGAAGGCCACGCCATCGGTGACGGCGTCTACTCGTTTCTTCCTCCCACCACGCTTTATACAGAAGATTCCGTTACGCGCACCATCGATGGAGTTGCCTTCGAGATGGTATCCGCGGTCGGCGAGACGGACGACCAGATCTTTCTCTGGCTTGCGGAGGAGCGGATCATGTGCTGCGGCGACAATTACTACGGCTGCTGGCCCAATCTCTATGCCATCCGCGGCGGGCAGTACCGCGACATAGCCGCCTGGGTGGACAGCCTGGAACGTATCATGAGTTACCCGGCCGAGGCCCTGCTTCCGGGCCACATGCTTCCGGTCCTGGGACACGACCGGATCACAGAGGTCCTCGGTAATTTTAAGGAGGCCATCCGCTACATCCTGGATGAGACTCTCGCCTGCATCAGCCAGGGGCTTTCCCAGGACGAAACCGCTGCCCGGGTGGTTCTTCCTGAAGCCTACCGCAGCCTGCCGTATCTTCAGGAGTATTACGGCACAGTGCAATGGTCTGTGCGCGCCATCTATCAGGGATATGTGGGATGGTTTGACGGCAATCCGTCCAATTTAAACCGTACCGCACCGGAGAAATACTCCCGCAATCTGATAAAACTGGCCGGCGGAGAGCAGGCCATTTCCACCGCTGTCAAAACGGCTCTGGAGGAGTCGGAATTCCAGTGGGCTTCCGAGCTCTGCGACCTTCTTCTTGGTGCCGGAGACACAGTATCCGAAGAGTGGAAAACAAACGCCCGCCGTTGGAAGGCCGAAAGTCTGAGACAACTCTCCAGGCTGGAAACCAGCGCGAACGGGCGCCACTATTATCTCAGCTGTGCAAAAGAGCTGGAAAAGGAATAGGCTCCATTAAACTTTAGAGTGCTCTTTATAG
>NZ_JBKVCZ010000235.1:0-4875 GCF_046966825.1 Hungatella sp.
ATATTGATTCACCTCCACCGGCTCAATCAGAAGTCCAAAATCAAGAAGCCCTTCTTCCAGCCGTTCCAATATTTCCATGCTGTTGCCGATATAGATATGAAAACAGATGTCGGGATGTTTTTCTGTCAGATGTTTGGCGGCTGTAGAGAAATAATGGAATGAGTCGAATTCTCCGGAACCAATATATACCTCTCCGCTGACGGCCTCCTCTCTTTTTGCCAATTCAGATTCCGTCTTCTTGACTAATGTTAAAATCTCATCTGCGCGTTTTCGCAGTAAAATACCGTCTTCCGTGAGGGTAATATTCCGATTGCTGCGGATAAACAGCTGCTTGCCGACTTCAAGCTCCAGCTCTTTCATCTGTCTGGATAAGTTTGGCTGTGTCAAATGCAGAGTATTGGCTGCTCCCAGAATACTTCCTTCCCGTGCTACAGCCAAAAAGTAGCTCAATGTGCGTAATTCCATAATTTTATATGCTCCTTCCACGAAATATCCTGAAGCTATATTGTTATAGTGATTATAGTATCAAAAAAAGATATACTTATCAAGTATATCTGGGTATAAAATACAAGTATTTGATATATCAACGTTTTTCTATTACAATGATTTCAGAGGTGATGGATATGTCTTATTTACCGCTTAATAGAAGGGATCTGGCGCAGACACTAACCGATTCCTGTTATCCGCCTGAAAAGATACAGCAATTTCTGGAGGCATATGATAACGGACAAAGGAAGGAATTAATTTCAGTTTTGTCTGCACACCGGAGAGCTCTTCTAAATAAGATTCATGAGCGACAAGGGAACTTGGATTGCCTGGATTATCTGATTTATCAGTTAAAGCAGCAGTCTGAAACAGCAAACAAAGACAAATCATAGGAGAGGGTCATATGGTAAAGAAGAAAAATCTGAATTATGAGGAAGTGGCAAAAAATATTATCGCTAATATAGGCGGTAAAGAGAATATCAACAGCGTCCGTCATTGCATTACCCGTGTTCGTTTCCGGCTTAAGGATGAAAGCAAGGCCGACGATGAGATTGTAAAGAATCTGGAAGGGGTGCTTTCCGTTGTTCATGGAGGCGGAGAATATATGACGGTCATCGGCGATGCGGTGGAAGATGTGTATGATGCGGTCTGTGTGCAGCTGGGAATGCAGAATGGGGCAGGGAGCGAAACAAAAGCAGAGGAAGAAAAGAAAGTGAATCCGGCCATGCGTGTACTGAATATGATTGTCGGCGCTGTTCTTCCCTGCCTGAATATGATCTGTGCAGGCGGTATCATAAAAGGATTGCAGACAGTACTTCAAATGACTGGTATGATTCCGTCCGGCAGCGGGATGGATTTAATCATCAGCGCAATGGGAGATGCGATATTTTTCTTCCTTCCGGTTTTCCTGGGAATGAATCTGGCAAAGGCGTTAAAGGGGGACGGATTTTTGGGCGCCCTTATTGGCGCAATCCTCTGCTATCCCACGATTAACGGTGTGAACCTGGAATTGTTTGGACATACAATTAACGCCACATATACCAGTTCCTTTCTGCCGGTTATCGCAGTTACGGCCGTTGCGATTCCACTGGCAAGATGGTTAAACAAATACATCCCCAAAGTGGTTGCCAATTTCGTGACACCGGTAATTACCCTGGCGGTTGTTATTCCGTTTGGATTTACCCTGATTGGACCGGCCGTCAATATGGCGGGCAGTCTGGTGAACACGGGGATTACCGCCTTGCTGGATACAGTTCCGCTGCTTGCCGGTATTATATTTTCCGCATTGTACCAGGTTATGGTTTTATTTGGTATCCATACTGCGCTGACATCATTTTCTTTCATGAGTCTTCTGGAAGGAAATCCGGACGCAGTCATGGCAATGTCCTGCCTGGTCTGCTTTGCACAGACTGGTGTTGTATTGGGGATTTACTGCAAAACCAGGGATAGAAAGCTGAAATCCATTGCACTCCCGGCGTTTATTTCCGGTCTGTTCGGGATTACAGAACCAGCCATTTATGGAGTGACTCTTCCGCGCATTAAAATGTTTGTATTGTCCTGTGCCGGAGCGGGTATTACCGGGGCCATCATTATGCTGACAGGTACGAAAATGTATAGTTTCGGTCTTGGGGTATTTGCGGTCCTTGGAATGGTGAATCCGGAAGCTCCGAATTTTATCCCTCCGCTTCTGGCCGTTGTAGTTCCGTTTGTGGTCTCATTTATGCTTGCTTACGTTTTACATAAAGATGAGGCAGTTCCTGCTTCTGACTCTGCACAGATAACTCCAGGCAGCGAAACAGCAGCCCATGAGAAATTTATCATCGAGTCTCCCGTACCGGGAAAGGTTGTTCCAATCAGCCAGGTACCTGATGAAACATTCTCCAGCGGTATACTCGGCAAGGGATTTGCGGTTGAGCCTTCAGAAGGAAAAGTATATGCGCCGTTTGACGGTACCTGCGTGACCATATTTGAAACCTTACATGCCATGGGCCTGGAATCGAGCAATGGGGTCAGCCTGCTGATCCATGTGGGACTTGAAACGGTTGGACTGAATGGGAAACCATTTAAGGCCCATGTCGGTAATGGAGATAACATTAAAAAGGGACAGCTGCTGCTGGAGTTTGATATAGATGAGATTAAGGCTGCCGGCTGCCCGGTTATTACACCAGTATTAGTTGCCAATGAAAGCGAAGTTGGCAAAGTTGCGATAGAAAATGATAAAATTGTGATTGGAGGCTAACAATATGAAATTTCCCGAAAATTTTTTATGGGGCGGCGCAGTTGCTGCTCATCAGTGTGAAGGTGGCTGGAATGAAGATGAAAAGGGGATCGGTGTTCCTGATATTATCACCAATGGGAGTCATACGGTCCCGCGGAGAGTTGATTCCAGCCTGGATCCGGAACTGTTTTATCCTACCCATGAAGCCATAGATTTTTATCACCATTACGAAGAGGACATCGCTCTGTTTGCTGAAATGGGATTTAAGGTATTTCGTCTGTCCATCAACTGGACCCGGATTTTTCCTACCGGTGAGGAAGAAGAAGCGAATGAGAAAGGACTGGCTTATTATGATAAGGTGTTTGACTGCTGCAGGAAGCATCATATTGAGCCCTTGGTGACAATTTCCCATTATGAACTCCCGTATGCGTTGGTAGAGAAATACAACGGCTGGGCTGACCGCCGTCTGATCGATTTCTATATGAATTATTGTAAGGTCATCTTCGAGCGTTATAAGGATAAGGTGAAGTATTGGCTGACGTTCAATGAGATTAACTGTGGTACGCTGTTCACTGGAACAACGATTGCAATCAGCACCATTCAGGGATATACAGGTCCTTCCCTGGAAGCTCCCGTCACAATGCAGACACGTTATCAGGCGCTGCACCATCAGTTTGTGGCGTCGGCCCGTGCTGTGAACTATGCCCATGAAAACTACCCTCAATTTAAGATGGGAAACATGATTGCATTTTTACCGGACTATCCTTATACCTGTAATCCGGATGACGTGCTGGCAGTCCAAAGCCATATGAGGATGGTGAACTGGTTCTGCTCTGATGTTCAGGTACGAGGCAGCTATCCCAGCTATTCCAGACGTTTCTTCGCAGAAAATAATGTGGAGATTCAGATGGAGCCGGGGGATTTGGAAGAACTGAAGAAGGGGACGGTTGATTTTTACACATTCAGCTATTACATGACGTTCTGTGTTTCCACCGACCCTTCTGTAGAGTGCGCCGCCGGAAATCTGTTGGGAGGGGCGAAAAATCCCTATTTGAACGCTTCTGACTGGGGATGGCAGATTGACCCCAAAGGTTTGCGCTGGACGCTGAACGAGATTTATGACCGGTACCAGATTCCGTTAATGGTGGTCGAAAATGGTTTGGGAGCACATGACGTGAAGGCAGAGGATGGAAAGATACATGATGAGTACCGCATTGATTATCTGCGTCAGCACATCGGGCAGATGGGCGAAGCGATTGCCGATGGCGTTGACTTAATCGGGTATACCCCATGGGGCTGCATTGACCTTGTCTCCCTGTCCACCGGCGAGATGGCGAAACGATATGGTTTTATTTATGTCAATAAATTTGATGACGGAACCGGTGACTTAAGCAGGGAACGCAAAGACAGTTTTTACTGGTACCAGAAAGTGATTGCCACCAATGGGAGCGACTTGAGTTAATATTGATAGAGGCTTTGTATTCTGATATAATGACATGAAAAGGGGGGCGGGAACATGGAACTTCGGGTGTTGAATTATTTTCTGGCGGTAGCCAGAGAGGAGAATTTTACAAGGGCGGCACAGATGCTCCATGTTACTCAGCCCACCTTATCGCGTCAGATTGCGCAGCTGGAGGAAGAACTGGGGGTAGAGCTTTTTACCAGAAGTAATCATAATATCATCCTAACGGAATCTGGCATGATACTGAAACACCGGGCGCAGGAAATGCTGTCCATGGCAGAGAAAACACGTCAGGAGCTGCTGCAGAGAGACGAGGAGCTTACCGGAAAAATTAGTATTGGCAGCGGAGAGTTTCAGGCCACCAGATTACTGGCTCAGATTATTTCTTCTTTTTCGGAGAAGCATCCCCTGGTCCAGTATGAGATTTACAGTGGAAATGCGGAAAACGTCCATGACCATATTGAAAGAGGGCTTTTGGACATAGGATTGATGGCAGAACCGATTGACATCCGTAAATATGATTTTGTTTCCATGCCGGTAAAGGAACGCTGGGGAGCCTGGGTATGCGCGGATTCTGACCTGGCACAAAAGGAAGGGATTGAGCCGGAGGATCTGATAGGGAGACAGTTAATCATCGCCAAAGGGGAATTTATGAAAAGCAGTATTGGAAAATGGCTTGGTGATTTAAACACCCAGGTGAAAATTATTG
>NZ_JBKVCZ010000236.1:0-4785 GCF_046966825.1 Hungatella sp.
GATTATGAGGAGGAAAAATTCCGCCGTACCAACGAAGACTTGAAGGAAGGCAGCCTGCGGGCCATGAAGATCGTAATCGCGACCATGCCTGTCATGATGCTGGCCATGAACGTGACGACGCTGGCCGTCGTCTGGTACGGCGGAAACTTAATTATCGGTGGCTCCATGCCGGTCGGTGATTTGACCGCATTTACCACATACATCGTTCAGATCCTGATGTCCCTCATGATGGTATCCATGGTGTTCTTACAGGCCTCCCGTGCCATGGCTTCGTTAAAGCGTGTCCGGGAAGTCCTGGATACGGAGATTGACTTAACGGATGAGCATGCGGCAAGAAAGGACGCCGTCGTGACGGAAGGCCGGATCGAATTTAGAGATGTCTGTTTCCAGTATGCGAAGGACACCGACGAGATGGTGCTGGATCATATCAATTTTACCGCCAATCCGGGAGAGACCATCGGTATCATCGGTTCCACGGGAAGCGGAAAGACGTCCCTCGTCCAGCTGATCCCCAGACTCTATGACGCGGACCGCGGCCAGGTGCTGGTGGACGGTATCGACGTCCGGGATTATTCCATCCGGAATTTAAGAGAAGGCGTCGGCATGGTTCTTCAGAAAAATGTCCTGTTCTCCGGAACGATTGCAGAAAACCTGCAGTGGGGCAGTGAGGACGCGACCATGGAAGAAATCCGTGCAGTGGCCGAGAGTGCTCAGGCAGACGGATTCGTCACATCCTTCAAGGATGGATACGAGATGGATTTGGGCCAGGGCGGTGTCAACGTCTCCGGCGGCCAGAAGCAGAGGCTCTGTATTGCGCGCGCCCTGTTAAAGAAGCCGAAGATCCTGATTCTGGATGACAGCACATCGGCTGTCGATACGGCTACGGAGGCAAAGATCCGCGAGTGCTTCCAGACCACATTAAAAGATACGACAAAGTTTATTATCGCCCAGAGAATCGGTTCCGTAGAGAGTGCAGATAAGATTATTGTTCTGGATGACGGAAAGATCGTGGGAATGGGAACCCACGAAGAACTGATTAAATCCTGCGAAGCTTACCAGGAGATTTATTATTCACAGAGAGACCGGGAGAAGGAGGCGAGCGCGTAATGGATAATCAGAAACGGGTAGAGAGTTTAAAAAGGCGCTACGGCAGAAATGTAGCCCCGGCAAAAAGGCGCGGCCCCATGGGCGGTCCAGGCCACGGAAGACAGCACGGTAAGGGTGGAATGCCGAAAAACAGCAGGGAGACAATCAGACGACTGCTGTCCTACTTAAATGGATATAAGCTTCACATGGGGCTGGCATTTTTCTGTGTCATCGTCAATACGGTGGCGACCTTAACCGGTTCCTATATGCTGAGACCAATTATCAATAAATATATCGCTCCCATGGATGGAAGCCGCGGAAGCGTTGGCGGTCTGGCCGCTTCCCTGGTATTCATGGCGGCCATCTACTTCGTCGGCGTAGTCGCAAACTACGCGCAGTCGAGGGTCATGCTGACTGTGGCACAGAACGCGCTGCAGAAGATCAGGGATGAGCTCTTTACAAAGATGCAGAAGCTGCCGGTGCGTTTTTACGATACGAACAACAACGGTGACTTAATGAGCCGTTTTACCAACGACGTGGATACCGTGGGACAGATGCTGAGCAGCACGCTTGTGCAGCTGTTCTCGGGCGCTTTAAGCATAGTCGGCACGCTGGCCCTGATGATTTACACCAACATCTGGCTGACCCTGGTAACCGTCTTTATGATTCCGCTGATGATGAAGGCAGGCGGTTATGTGGCAGGAAAGAGCCAGAAGTATTTCTCCGCACAGCAGACCTCCCTCGGCGCCGTCAACGGTTATATCGAGGAGACGATCAGCGGCCAGAAGGTCGTGAAGGTCTTCTGTCATGAGGACATCGCGGAAGAAGAGTTTGAGATTTTAAATGAAGATTTACGTGACAACATGATCAAGGCGCAGTTCTTCGGCGGCATGATGGGGCCTGTTATGAGCAACTTAAGCCAGTTGAACTACACGCTGACGGCGGCGATCGGCGGTCTGCTCTGTGTACTGAGAGGATTTGACGTCGGCGGCCTCACCGTATTTTTAAACTTCTCCAGACAGTTCTCCAGGCCGATTAATGAGATATCCATGCAGATCAGCAACGTATTCTCGGCGCTGGCCGGTGCGGAGCGTGTGTTTGCGGTTATGGATGAGGTGCCGGAGCCGGTGGATGACGGCGACGCGGCGGTGTTGAATCCAATGAAGGGCTATGTGGAACTGAAGGATGTTACCTTTGGCTATAACCCGGAAAAGACGATTCTTAAGGATATCAGCCTCTATGCGAAACCGGGGCAGAAGATCGCCTTTGTAGGTTCCACGGGAGCAGGCAAGACGACGATTACCAATTTACTGAACCGGTTCTACGATATTCAAAGCGGATCTATCACCATCGACGGCGTCAATATCCGTCATATCAAGCGCGACAATCTGCGCCAGAATATCGCCATGGTTCTTCAGGATACCCATTTATTTACGGGGACGGTCATGGAAAATATCCGGTACGGCAGACTGGATGCCACCGATGAGGAGGTAATCCAGGCGGCAAAGACGGCCTCGGCGTATTCCTTTATCATGCGTCTGCCCCACGGCTTCGACACCGTGCTGGAAGGCGACGGAGCGAACCTAAGCCAGGGCCAGAGGCAGCTTTTAAATATTGCCAGAGCGGCCATCTCCAAGGCGCCGATCCTGATTCTCGATGAGGCCACCAGCTCGGTCGATACCCGTACAGAGAAACATATCGAGCACGGCATGGATCGTCTGATGGCAGACAGAACTACATTTGTCATCGCCCATCGCCTTTCTACAGTGCGCAACGCCAATGCCATTATGGTACTGGAAAACGGAGAGATCATTGAGCGCGGGGATCACGACGATCTGCTGGCTCAGAAGGGGCGGTATTATGAACTCTATACTGGAGTGAAGGAATTGGATTAATGATAACTTTGCACAAATTGATAAGACAGAAGGTAACATGTGAATAGGATAACATCATTACGGAAAGGAACCTTTTCATGATTCATGAACTGTTGAAAAATGGTTTGACGTTAGAAATTCTGGAGTAGTTAACATATAAGAGTAAAATGGAACGCAGCTTAGTGAACAGCTTACGGAAATTTGACAAAGAAGAATTGTTTTGTGAGGTGCGGGAAATACTTCACTTTTATCAATCGTGCAGTCTGCTGGATGAAGTAGATCTGGACTATCGAATAAAGAGCGAGGACTCCTGCCGGAGAAAATACAACAAATTCTATCCTGAAATGCGGTTGGAAAAAACGTTTAATGATTTGTTGGGCTTTCGAATGCTGACAGATAACTATGAGACTATAACAAAAGGAGAAATATCTGCGGGGTTTCGGATTGTGGATATGAGCCGGGGAAAATCAGGTGATGATGGTTATCGGGGAGTGCATATCTATTATCAGCCGGATCACAGACATTACCCCATCGAAATTCAGGTAAATTCCTATTATGACCGGCAGATGAATAACTGGCTGCACAAATACCTGTATAAAAAAGGATATCCCGATTCTGTCGGAAACCAATTGCGCCAGCAGTACGAATGTGGTACAATCCGAAGAGAACAGGAATTTGAGGAGGTGTTGAAGCTTGTGTTATCTGGTAGCGAAAAGATTTGATGGTAAGGGGTGCCTGGCCATGAAGGTGAAACACGGAAAGGCACTTGCGGATTTTACAGAGGCACTTCAAAAGAAAATCGGAGATAACGGCGTACAGTTAATTACGATCAGCCGTCCAAGTGCTTATGGTGAATATGAGCCGTATGAGATATTGTCAGATCAAAATCAATTTGAGCAGTGTGTGTTAAGTATGTAATAGCAGGCAGGCGGATACGCGGCTGAATGACAGCCGTGTCCCGCCTGCTTTTTCTTTGCCGTAAGACCCGCCGCCGCTCTCAAGATACCGCCATTCTGAAATCGCGCCTCCTTTACATGATTAAGAATTACTTAAGAAAAAGCATAGTTTATCATTAGATATATCCGTTGACATTATATATTATATGAAATATAATATGCGTATATGAAGCATATCTATAAAACACATAAATGTGATTAAAAATCGGCTGTTCAGAATTAATTGTTCAGAAATAATGAGAGGAGGCAGGACGGTATGGTGTATCAATTGACGCCGACGCTGTTGGATGCCATGGTACTGGCGATCGCAGAGGGAGAAGATGCCTACGGCTACATGATCGCCCAGCGGCTGAGGAACATAGCGAGTCAGAAGGAGTCCTCCCTGTACCCGGTTTTAAAGAGACTTTTGGAGGCGGGTTACCTGGAGACGTATGACCAGGAGTACCAGGGAAGAAACAGAAGATATTATAAGATTACAGAGGCGGGCAGAGGGCAGCTTTTATTCTACCGGAAAGAGTGGGATGAGTTTAAGACTGCGGCTGACGAAATTCTCGTTGGAGGTGAAGAAGATGAGCAGGAATGAGTATATGAAAGAGCTGGAGCTGGCGCTTAGGCGTCTTCCGAAGGCGGAACGGGAGGAAGCGCTTTCCTATTATAATGAATATTTTGATGATGCGGGACCTGAACGGGAAGCGGAAGTCATAGAGGAGCTGGGTGACGCAAAGGAGAGTGCGGCTCAGATCGTAAAGGAACTGGCCCTCAAGCGTCTGGAGGAGCCCAAGCCGGAACGGGCCGCCAGGAAAGGATTGTCCACACTCTGGATCGTGCTTCTGGCACTGTGTGCGGCGCCCATCGGACTGCCTCTCCTG
>NZ_JBKVCZ010000237.1:0-4586 GCF_046966825.1 Hungatella sp.
ATTTGTGTGTTTATGGCATTTCTCGTGCTGTTTCCGTTTCTACTGGTCCTTCTGACCTCCTTCAAATCCGTGTCTGAGGCCGCGGTGGTGACATTTTCCCTTCCGGAAAAATTTCTGTGGGAGAATTTTGCCTACGTAATCGAGAAGGGACAGCTGCTGCGGGCGTTTAAGAACAGCCTGATTATCACCGGCTCGGCGGTGACGCTGACGGTGTTTGTGGCCTCAATCACGGCCTTCGTCCTGACGCGGCGATCCGACAGGCTGAGCCGGATTTTGAGCAATTACTTCCTGATCGGCATGATCGCGCCCCTTTCGCTTATACCAGAGGTGATGATCGTTAAGTTTTTAGGACTCAGCGGGACCTACGCCGCGATTATTCTGATCCATGTGGCTTCCAGGCTGCCGCTCAGCATTATGATCTATTCGGGCGTCATCAAGGGGATTCCCAGGTCCCTGGATGAATCGGCCATGCTGGAGGGCTGCGGACTCTTGAGCATGTTTTACCGGGTGATTTTTCCGCTGTTAAAGCCGGCCGTCTTCACAAATATTATTATCACCTTTATGGGGGTATGGAACGATTTTCAGATCTCCCTGTATTTTGTGACGGATACGGCCAAGAATACGCTGCCTCTCAGCATCTACAGCTTTGTCGGCTATATGACGTATAAATGGAACTACGTGTGCGCGTTTATCGTTTTGTCGATCCTTCCGATCCTTTTGATCTACTGTATTGCACAGAAATATATCGTTGACGGGATGATTGCAGGTGCTGTGAAAAGTTAAAGCGGCCGAAGGCAGAAAAAAACTGACATGACAGGAGGAAAAGCCATTGTGCAGCATGATGAAACGAACAATTGAAATCCGGGAGGAAGGCGTGCCGGAGGCGTTCACGGTGGTAAGGAAATCGTGGGAGGAAGGCGGCGTCCGCTTTCTGTCCTGGTCCTTCCGCGCAGAGCGGGAGACGGTATTTCCGCCGGTGCGGATTCATATCACGGTTCCGGCCAGAGGCATTCATTACCGCTGGACGCCAAAGCTCCACTTGATCAAGGCCCTCAATTCGGACTGGTTCGAGAATCTGTATGAAACCAGCGGATTCACAGGGGCGCCGGTGGAGTGCCTGATCGCGCAGGATAATAGAAACTGCGCCGTTATCGCCCTGTCCGACACGCTTCATACCATCGGAATGAAAAGCATCCCCGTGGAGGAAACCGCACAGTACGATGTGGAGATAGCCCTGTTTGCCCGGGAGGCATACCGTGGGATGGAGTATTCGGTAACGGTACGCGTGGATACCCGTCCCCTGCCTTATTATAAAGCGCTTGCGGACACGGCGAAATGGTGGGAGACTATTCCTGGCAATGAACCGGCCGTGGTGCCGGAAGCGGCCAGGGAGATCATGTATTCCACCTGGTACAGTTACCACCAGAACGTGGATGAAAAGACGCTGTTCGCCCAGGCGGAGCTGGCGAAGGAACTCGGATGCAGCAGCCTTCTTCTGGATGACGGATGGCAGACGGAGGATACCGGACGCGGTTACGCATACTGCGGAGACTGGAAACCGGCTCCCTCCAAATTTCCCGATATGGCTGGATTTGTAAAACGGATGCACGATATCGGTATGGGCGTCATCCCATGGTATTCGGTTCCCTTTATCGGTGAGCGATCGGAAAATTTCCAGCGGTTTAAGGACATGCTCATCGACCCGGATGCGGAGCGGGAGTGGCATGTGCTGGACCCGCGGTATCCCGAGGTCAGGGAGTTTTTGATCGGTATTTATGAAAAAGCGCTTCTGGACTGGGATTTAGACGGCTTCAAGCTGGACTTTGTGGATGAATTCGTGGTTACGCCATTTAGCGGGAGGGAGGAGGACGACAGGCGGGACTGCACTTCCTTTACCGAGGCGGCCGACCGGCTGATGAAAGACTGCATGGCGCGGTTAAAAAACCATAAGGCGGATATTATGCTGGAATTCCGGCAGACGTATAACGGGCCGCGGATGCGCAGCTTCGGCAATATTTTCCGCGCCGTGGACTGCCCCTTCGACGACGCAGAAAACCATGTGCGCGTGACGGACCTCCGGCTGATTGCAGGGGAGAGCGCGGTGCACTCCGATATGCTCATGTGGGATCGGGAGGATACTGCGGCGGGGGCGGCCCTGCAGATGATACAGATTCTGTTCAGCGTGCCGCAGCTCTCCATGAGGCTGGAGGAGCTTCCGCGGGAGCATAAGGAGATGCTGGCTTACTACTGCGGCCTGTGGAAACGGTATAAGAAGGCATTTCTGGAAGGGAGCTTTGAACCCTTGAATCCGCAGTGCCGTTATAACGTCATCATGGGCCGCGCGGGGGAGCAGCTGGCCTGCACTTACCACAGCCGGGAGCTGGTCTCCGTGCATCAGCCGGCGAGAGAGATGGTGTTTGTCAATGGAACCGGGAGGGAAGGACTGCTCCTCCGCCTGGGAAGCGGCAAAACGGTGTATAAAATGACGGTGCGGGAGTGTACAGGCGAGCAGCTGTCCTCCGGCCTTCTGACCGACGACGGCGGAATTCTCACCGTACCGGTTCCGGCGGGCGGAACGGTTGAACTTATAAAAAACGAAACGGATTTTTCTATTCACAAATCTTAAAAATATGCAGGTTGAATTAAAATGTTTTATTATGCATGATATCTAAAATAATTTAAGAATACCTAAAAAATATATTGACTTTATTGATGAAAATGTTTATAATAAAACATATCAAATCAATGTTTTTGTGAAAATTGAATAGAAATTACCGTATGCATCTTGTATATGTCCAGGATAATGGCCTGGACGTTTCTATCCGACTTCCTAAATGTCAGGGCTACAGGAGCAGCTTTTAAGCTGCCTGTCTCCGACAGCCGGGAAGTCTTTTTTTGTTCAGTCGCAGCGATGCGGCGTGTAAAAAGACGGGATCCCGGCTGGACGGTATGACACGCTATACGGCAGATTCCGATTCTCATGGTAAAGAGGGGGTGAACGATGACTGAAAAGTGCCGTAGATGAAGGAAACTGCAGACGGTGCTCTCTGCTTTGATGACAGGGGGCGGAACGCGGACAGTTCAGCAGACGACGGCAAAAACATTGAAATAAGAAAATGATAAAGGAGAATATCATGAAAAGCAATGCAGAAGTCAGCATTAACAACATTTACAGACTGGACGGGCGTGTGCCTTTGGGAAAAGCGATCCCCTTCGGTCTGCAGCATGTACTTGCAATGTTCGTGGCGAATCTGACTCCAATCGTCATCGTGACTGCGGCGGCGGGCTTAGAGACCAGCCAGACGGCTGCCCTGATCCAGAATGCCATGTTCATCGCAGGGGTTGCTACGCTGATTCAGTTGTATCCGGTCTGGCGCATCGGTGCGAAGCTTCCGATCGTTATGGGAGTGAGCTTTACGTTTGTGACCATTTTGAGCTCTGTGGGAGCCAAATACGGCTATCCCTCCATGCTGGGGGCCATTCTCATCGGCGGCCTGGTGGAGGGAACCCTGGGCCTGTTCGCCAAATACTGGCGAAAGCTGATTTCCCCCATCGTATCGGCCTGTGTCGTGACCTCCATCGGTTTTTCACTCCTGACAGTGGGCGCGCGCTCTTTCGGCGGCGGTTATTCCGATTCCTTCGGTTCTGCGACCAACTTATTAATCGGTACCGTTACGCTCCTCAGCTGTATTCTGTTTAATGTATTTGCAAAGTCCTTCTGGAAACAGCTTTCCGTTCTGTTTGGCCTGGTGGTAGGCTATGTGCTCGCCATCGTACTTGGTGTTGTGGATTTGTCCGGGATGCTGGAAGGCGGTATTTTATCCCTTCCGCGTATTCTGCCGTTTCTGCCGGAGTTTCACGCCGGCGCCATTCTGTCTGTCGTTGTGATCTTCCTGGTGTCGGCGACGGAGACGATCGGCGACACGACCGCCATGGTCGTATCCGGCCTCGACCGCGATATTACGGAGAAAGAGATATCCGGCTCCCTGGCCTGTGACGGATTCGCAAGCAGTATCTCCTCACTGTTCGGATGCCTTCCGGTAACCTCCTTCAGCCAGAACGTGGGGCTGATTGCCATGACGAAGGTCGTCAACCGTTTTACCATCATGACGGGCGCCATCTGCATGATTCTGGCCGGACTGTTCCCGCCGATCGGCCCTTCTTCGCATCTCTTCCGGATGCCGTTCTGGGTGGCTGTACGATCATGATGTTTGGCTCCATCATCATCAGCGGTGTGCAGATGCTTGCCCGCGCCGGCTTCAGCCAGAGAAACACGATTATCAGCTCCCTTTCTCTGAGCGTGGGAATCGGATTTACCCTGCTTCCGGAGATCTTCCAGATCTTCCCGGCCATCCTCCAGGATGTGTTTGCGGAAAACTGTGTGGCAGTAGTATTTGTTCTGGCTCTCGTACTTAACCTGATTCTGCCGGAAAATATGGATATTGAGAAGGCAGTGGAAGAGTAATCCTATACTTAACAACAAAAAAAGATCAGATATCGTGTCAGATATCTGATCTTTTTCTTATATAATTAACTCCCCGAGTAGGACTTGAACCTACGACAGCGCGGTTAACAGCCGCGTGCTC
>NZ_JBKVCZ010000238.1:0-4517 GCF_046966825.1 Hungatella sp.
CCCATAAGGAATACGACTGGGCATGGAAAGCCGGCCAAACTCCATGCTCCGCTCCTCCAGAAGCCGGTTTATTTCCATAGACGCCTGACAGATGCGCTCCATCCTCTCAGGAGAAAAACAGCAGACCATCTGCCGCAGCCCTTCCTGCCAGCAGGCCCGAAAGCGCCGGGACAGGATTCGTGTTTCCGAACCACGGAATGGAATCCAGAATGACAGCCGCGCTGTAAAACGAATACGGCCTCGGAATCTTCTTCGTCACCGCAGTAAACAGCTCCGGAGTCAGTTCTTCATCCGTTTCCGGAATCCGGTATGCCAGTCCCTTTACAGCCGGAAAATTAGATGTAGTCGTGATATGCGGTTTTGCTAAACCACCCGGCCTTAAATACTTACCTGTCTGCGGAAATGCTTTCCCCATCTTTCCTGTGGCCGTCCGTGCAAAGACAGGGGCAGCCGTGTCCGGCACCTCCTGAAACGCAAACATCATCCGCCCGGGAGCGAGCCCCTGTTCCTCCAGGAATTCCAGAAGGCACTTCACCGTCTCCTGATAGGGGACCTGTTTTTTTAAATCCACTGTCACAGACAGAAACGTCCGTATCTGGTCCTGCTTCGCCATCACAGAGCCTCCCGTCTTATTCTGCCAGGGCCGCATCATAAGCCCTCTTCGTCTTTTCATCAAACAATACCCATAAAATCAGATCGAAGGCGTCCGGATACTCTTCAATCCGGCGTCTCACTTCCCTCACCGCCGTCACCGCCGCCAGATCCACAGGGAAACGGTAAATTCCGGTGGAGATGGACGGAAATGCAATCCTTCTGATTCCGTTCTGTTTCGCCACTTCCAGGGAGGTTCTGTAGCAGGATGCCAGAAGCTCGGCTTCCCCTTTCGATCCCCCGTTCCAGACCGGTCCCACCGTGTGAATAATATGGCCGCAGGAAAGGCGGTATCCACGCGTAAGCTTCGCCTGTCCCGTCTTACATCCGCCCAGCAGCCTGCACTCGAACAAAAGATCCTTTCCGGCCGCCCGATGGATCGCTCCATCCACGCCTCCGCCTCCCAGAAGAGACGAATTGGCTGCATTGACAATCGCATCCAGGCCTTCCACCTTCGTAATATCCCCCAGCATGGTCGTGACTTCCGTATTCGCTGTCATGTGCGCCTCCTTCTATTCCTTCACCGGCAGCGTCACAAGCCGCCAGGAATACACGGTATTTCCATGGGCGCTTAAGGGTCTGGCCTCCTTTTCGCTGTAGAGCGGATCCATGCATAAGTAGCCATCGTCACCGCTTCCCAGCAGCAGCACCCAGTGCCAGTATCCGTCTCCCAGATTCTTAACCCTGACAAGCGGATACTGCTGTTGATCCAGAGCCGCCTCAATCGCCTGTTCATCTACCGTTTTATAAACCGTTACCGTGGCTTCCGGATATACGGAAGAGATATTTCCCCAGATTACGTCCCCGGATGCGTTGTAAACGCCCTGTTCCGTAAAGAGCCGGTTCAGCTCTCCCGGTGTCACGGACTCTCCATACAGATCAAAAAGTGTGGCCAGACAGGTAACGAGACAGCCGGAGCTGCCCATGGTAAAGCGGGATTCTCCCAGCGGGGCGGCCGCCCACTCCTCATCCTTTTGCAGATAATAGACCGCCTCCGGCAGCGGATGTGCCTTTGTGCTCTGAATCGTCGTGCCTTCCCCGCCTCCGCCTCTGTGCCTCCATACCAGAAGTGCTGCCGCAGCCAGGACGAGAATGGCCGCGCCGGTCAGTATCCATATTATTTTCTTTCGTCTGTACATTCTATTCTCCTGAGCATGAAATACTCATCGCTCTCCTGCCACGCGGCACGGAAGCCCCGTCATGCCCTTAAAACGCACAGGGAACGTATAAATGGTGGCCTCCGTGGCCATTTCTCCCTCCAGGAGCCTGGATAAACCGCATAAATTCTCCACCACAAAGGTATTCCGGTCCGCGCAGTACTGATCCTTCGGCGTATGTTCCGCACCGCGCCGGATTCCTGCGCAGTCGATACCGATGATGGATACGCCCCTGTCCAGCAGCCGGTCGATCAGTTCATCCGAAAGCTGCGGATGCTCCTTAAAGTAAACCGGGGTTCCATATCCGGTCCGCTCCAGAAATCCTGTAAAAAATGCCACAAACATTCCCGCCTCCACCCGGTCCAGGAAGATATCTCCGGACTCGATATCACGGCCGGAGACCTGGCTGACATCGAAGACCAGTCCTTTTCGCTTCACGTATTCCAGCGGAAACTCCCGGTCCATCACATCAAAATGAGTCCCAAGATGACCCGCCAGCGCCTTCTTCTCATTGCCCTGGGCATCCGCCGCAGCCTTTGGCGTGACTTCCACCGTCAAATCAATCAGCATGTGCAACTCCTCCCTGTCCATTTTTTTCCGTCGGATCGGCCGGGAACTTCTCTGCAAGAAACTTCTTTATAAGATGGTACAGTTTTCTGCTGTGCACCACATAGCTGCCGTGGTTTTCCCCCGGAAGAATGACGAGTCGACTGTCCGGTATCTTCGAAGCCAGATAGCGGGTATGCTCTTCCTTGATCATATCGTTCTCTCCGGCCAGAATAAGCACCGGCTCTGCAATCCGTTTTAACTCTTCCTCTGTGATCTGCGGCTCCACCAACATCATCCGGATCTTCGGATCCCTGTCGAAATGGGTGATCAGGCGGAACAGCTGAAACCATTTTTCCTTTATTCCCTGTGGATAGGCATTGCCGCCACAGAGAATCAGCTTCGACAGCAGGCCGGGATTCTGCTCAGCCACCAGCATTCCGATGATCGCACCGTCGCTGAAGCCGCAGAACACCGGTTTTCGGATGTCCAGCTTCCGAATGAACGAAGCCACATCGTCCGCCATGTTCTGATAGCCCAGCGTCTCCACCACCGAGCTCTTTCCGTGCCCCCGCGAATCCAGGGCGTAAACAGTGTAGTCGCAGCTTAACAGCGCTGCTGTCTCATCAAAAATGGAGTGATCTTCCCCATTCCCGTGAACGAGGATCACGGCCGGACCATGGCCCGAAACGCGGTAATATAATTTGACGCCATTGACATGTAGTTCCATCTGATCCCCTCCTCTTTCTATATGATAGCGTGTCTGAAATATGCTCTTCTTATCCCCTGGCCGGAACGATCTCAATCCAGTATCCATCCGGATCGCTGATAAAATAGATTCCCATACCCGGATTTTCAAAGCAGATAACGCCCATTGCTTTGTGTTTCTCATAGAGCGCGTCGAACTCGTCCGTGGCAAACGCCAGGTGGAATTCACATTCTCCTAAATCGTACGGTTCCTTCCTGTCTGTCAAATACGTCAGTTCCAGTGTGAAATCACTTTTTCCGTCTCCTAAGTAAACCAGTTTAAAGGAGCCGTCGGAGGCATCCTTCTCACGAACCGGCATGAGGCCCAATGCCTCTTTATAGAATGCAAGACTCTTTTCCAGATCGAGAACGTTGAAGTTAAAATGGTTGAATGCTGTCATATTCTTTTCTCCTTATCCTATTGATTCTGTCTTTCCTGTGCATGTTCTTCCAATCCCGCAGTTCTTCCGGCGAAAAGCCTCTGCGGGATAAAATCAGTATATCACACGAAGCTATTATTCTCTATATATTTGCGCCCATTATTTCAGATTTCAGATTGGACTGCACAACAAAAGCCGTCCCCGGAAGGCTTTTACCCCTGTCCGTCTGACGGCTATAGAAACAAATGCTCCAATTTCAGTTCGTGTATCAGGTTCACAATTTCCTTTGTTCTTGTGCAGTTGAATTTTCTCAGCAGGCTCTTAATCTGAGTCTTTACCGTAACCAGTTCAACAACGCGAAGTTCGGCAATCTGCCCCACTTTGTAATTCTGCAGCAGCAGGC
Organism: Hungatella sp.; assembly: GCF_046966825.1. Classification (NCBI taxonomy): domain Bacteria; kingdom Bacillati; phylum Bacillota; class Clostridia; order Lachnospirales; family Lachnospiraceae; genus Hungatella; species Hungatella sp. The sequence goes on from NZ_JBKVCZ010000238.1 coordinate 3,885, forward strand.
GCACCAGTTCCCGTTCGACAGGAGTCAGCTGTCCTACATTGGTAATGAAAAACAACAGGCTTTGCTCGCTTCGCCTCAGCCTGGAATACTCGCTCATCAGCATTTTCTGAATTTTAGCCTCCATCACCGGCTTACCGGAAAAGGCGCTGCGTATGTGGAAAAGCAGTTCTTCATCCGGGCATCCCTTGACAATATAATCCACAGCTCCAGCCCCCATCGCCGTGTAGATCATCTGGTTCGTGTCATGGGCCGTCAAAAATATAATCTGTGCCTCCGGTTTTTCATTCCGTATCTGTTCGGCCGCCTCAATTCCGGAAGTCAGATACTCCATCTCTATATCCATCAGAATGAGATCAAATTCCATCTTCCGCGCCAGCTTTACAATCTCTTCTTTTCCGCCGGCACTGCCTGCTGCCTCCATGTCCTCCTGAGAATCAAGGAATTCACAGAGGTCTTCACGAAGGAGGTCAAAATCCTCTGCGACCAGAATTCTTATTTTCCTTTCCACGGCTTCCACCTCTCTTTCCTGTATCTTCCGTTCCGTAGCTTGGCAGCATGATAAAAAAACTGGTCCCCGTCTCCGGATGGCTTTCGATCCTAAGGGTGCCGTAGTGGCTCTTTACAATATTCCGT
>NZ_JBKVCZ010000239.1:0-4462 GCF_046966825.1 Hungatella sp.
GACCAGTTATCTACGGAAACAATGTCTTTAAACTGAATTAAATCTGCGAATTTGGAGCCGTCAGATGAAAACTGGTAAAGCCAGTTCCAGTTGACCTGCATCAGATCCGGAGCCGTTCCGCCTGCCAGCTGGGTAGCCACCTTATCGGTCCAGCCATCCCAGGAGGAGTATTCACATTCTACGGTTACCCAGGGATATTCCTGTTCAAATGCCTCGACGGCCGCCATAGTCGCCTTATGTCTCGTCTCCCCGCCCCACCAGGAAAACCGCAGGGTAACAGGTTCTTTTCCGTCCGTCGTGGATGCGCCTCCCGCAACGGTGGCCGCCTCCTGCGACGTCTGTGCCGTAGTCTGTGTCGTCTCTTTCGCGGCATTGCCCCCGCATGCCGTAAGTGATGCTGCCATTGCCGCGGCTAAAACCGCAGCTGTCATTTTTTTCATCATGATCTTTCCCTCTCCTTTTATCGGTTACTGCGCTTTTTTTGCTTCCAGCTCGGCTTTCGTCAGCTCAATTTCAAACCAGACGTAGTTTACATTTTCATCCTCCTTGATTTCGATGGCATGCTCAATATCGGTCGGTATAAACGCCCAGTCTCCCTCATGAAGCTCGATTTCCTCATCCGCCGCGCGGTAGATAAACTTCGTTCCCGGCATTCCGTAATACCACTGATATAGGTTATCATGGCTGTGAGGAGCCGCCTTGTTCGGTCCTTTACCGATGATAGCGCCCATGGTCATGCGGGTGAGGAAATGGGTATCCAGAATGGAAAGCGCCTTGATGCCTTCCGGACGGAAGCCCTCGATATATTCGATACAGCCGCTTAATGGACAGAATCTCGGCAGCGCAATGTGCCAGTGATCAAACTGCTCGTAATCCTCCGGAAGCATGACAGAAGTCAGCTGTAAAAATTCCATGTCTGTTGCGGCGTGTAAGATATTCGTTTCTTTGTCCATGTTTGGGATTAACAGAGAAGGTTCTTCGATATTAAACGCCTTCTTCGGTGTGGCCACATAGCCTTCGCCCCTGGTAAAGTAGTAAATCTGTGTCTGATCGCCAAAGGTTTCCAGCGTAACCACGGTACCGGCTGCCACTTTGCATTTGAAGGTATGTACGCCGTCTACCATCCCCGGAAGCATCTCCGCTCTTAAAATTCCGTTTCCTGCTGTCTCAAATTTCATATCTTCTTTTTTCTGGTAATGAATCACTGACATCTTAAATAACCTCCCTAATTATGTTTCATATAATCTTTCCAGAGAGATTGATAATCCGTTAAAACCTCCTCCCGGCTCAAATCGCCGGTCAGATAAAAGCCCCAGAGTTCGGCACTCTTATTTTTCAGTTCTCCGGGAAGGCAGTTTACCACGTCGAGCGCGGTTCTGCCTTCCTTGATGCTTTTCTTTACTTCGGCCGCCAGAGGGGACAGCCCCTCCAGGCTTTCGTCATTCATGGCCATGACCGGAAGGCAGCCCATTGTCTCTCTTAAATACCGGGATGCCTCTGTTGAAGTGGCGAGCCAGTATAAGAATTCCTCGGCTTCCTTCGGATGACGGCTGCTTTTCACCACAGACAGTGCCTGGACTTCCACGATCAGCTTATTTCTCTCCGCTTCCTCGTAGATGGGAATCGCTCCGATGGAGATCTCCCGTTCCAGAGCCGGTTTGGACTTTGCCAGAACCGGCGCGAGCCAGCTGCCCTCGTCATTCAGCATTGCGTATTTTTCGATGAAGAAGTAATCTCTTGCGGTCGGGGCTCCGGTTGTTAAGGAATCCCGGTTACCGAAACGCAGGGTCAGATCAAAATAGTCCGCCAGCGCCTGCCAGTTCTCTTCATACTCCTGCTGACGGTCTTCCTCTAACAGGGATTCCATATATGCGGTGGGATTGTCCTCCGCCATCGCAGGAAGCATGAATAAGTTGTTGGCCATGGTAAGCAGCGTTTCTTTATAGTGGTTCATCATGGGCTTTATGTCCTGTTCCTCCAGATCCAGACATAACTGTTCGAATTCGGATTTCGTTTCAGGAAAACGCTCCCATCCGGCTGCCCTTAAAAGCTTCTGGTTATAGGCGATACCGATCCCCTGAATCTGGAGCGGTACCGAGTAGACCGTTCCCTCCAGACTTCCCATGGTGCGGTACGGCATCGGAAGCTCCTGCAGTACGTTTTGATCTTCCAGCGGAAGCAGATGGTCCTTCCACTCTTCCATGGAACCCTCGAAGCCGACGTAGATAATATCCGGAAGCTTCTGAGATGCCAGGCTGACCCGCAGCAAATCGGAATACATACTCCGGTCCACCAGATTCCATTCGATGCTCCCGATCTCCGGGTGCTCCTTTCTGTACAGATCCGACAGTTCCTTCACATATCCGCTCCATTCGGAAGACGGCATGCTCACGGTAAGTACAATTCCTGGTTCTGCGGCTGCTTCTGCCGCGCCGGTTTCTGTGTTTTGACTTTTGCATCCCGCTGCAGCCAGCACAATACCTGCTGTTATGAAACCGATTATAATCCTTCTCTTCATCGTAAATACTCCCCCTGATGTGTAGTTGTCACCTTATTCTTTTATAGTATACCATGACAGTTACAGGGGCGGAAACTAAAAATAACCATCACTCTGTTTCCTGGATTTTCTCTCTCTTTCTTTGTTGTGCCTTCATTGTAATAGAACGTGACTTCTTTTTACACTCATGTTTTTGATATGATAGGAGGACTATTTTGACTTCATGGTCTTTCGCGAATTTACTGTTTATGGTAGAATGGTGCCAGATAACTGTGTTTTGGGGGAAGTAAGTATGAACAGTCAGCGTTTTGTCAGTATCCGAATCAAATTATTATCTCTGCTCTTTATCTGCATTCTCGTTCCGTTTCTGGTATACTGGTTTTTTTCCTATGAGTATATCAAAACGTCACTGGACGATGAGTTCGTCTCTCAGACGACCGATACGATGCGCGCCACCGGAAACAGTATTTCCGATTACGTGAAGCTGGTGGATTATACGGCGCGCGGCCTCTATTTCAACTCTGAGGTCATGGACATCCTGTCGGAAAAGGAACAGTCTGTATCCAGCTACCGCCTGCTTCAGACGGAGTCCCGCATCTTCGATTTCCTTCAGACCCTTTATTCCAGTGTGCCAGATGCCTCACAGATCCAGCTTTCCGCATTTAATTTAAAAAAGTCCCTGCTGCTTCAGTCCGATATGCAGCGGTATGAAAAGGACCATATCTATTTAAGCCAGGAACGGCGTTTCCCATGCGAACCGTACCACTCCTATGTGACGTCGGCCCACATGCAGTCCAACTATAATTTTCAGGAGCTGTCGGGGCGGGAATTTTCCCTGGTTTTTTCTCTGCATATGCCCATTTATCAGATTCCTTCCGTCACCGATTCCCTGGGAGAGATTACCATCGACATTCCCATATCGGTTCTGGATTCCATCTGCTCTCCCCTGTTCAAGGAAAAGGAGTACCTCTGCCTGGTGGATGGAAATGGCAGCTACGTCTACAGCAGCACTCCCGCAGAGATCGCCACACAGACCCGCAATCCGGTTATTCAGGATATCCTCTCCTCTTCCCTGGAGCCTGGCGTCCCGCTGGTTCTCGACACGGATTCCGAGGACATCGTCATTTGCAGCCGCATTCTGGAGGATCCGGTGGACTGGTATTTAATCAAGATATCTCCGAAAGCCTTTGTCTATGAAAAGGCAAGCCGCTTCTTCCACATGATGCTTTACTCCTTTATCATCGTGACTCTTGCGGAGATTCTTCTGATCGTCATAACCGTCATACGTTTTACCGCGCCGATCCGAAAGGTGACAGCCTACGCGGAAGCCGTCAGCGCCGGTGATCTGGATGCCAATATGTCGTCCTACATCACTTACACGAAAAATGACGAGATTGGCTCTCTGCTCATCACGATCCGCAAGATGATGTACTCCATCAAAAACTTTATCATTCACCAGTACCAGCTGGAGCTGGCAAACCGGACAAGTGAATTAAAGGCCCTTCAGGCCCAGATCAATCCTCACTTTATCCACAATACGCTCCAGTGCCTGGCGACCAATGCCCTGGAGGGCGGCAATCTGCCTCTGTACCAGTCCATCACGGCCCTGGGACAGATGATGCACTACTCCATGGACACCGCTCACAATCTCGTGCCCATAAACGATGCGCTCCATTACATCGAGCTGTATTTAAAGCTGCAAAAGCTGCGTTTTCCCAACACGCTGGAGACAGAATTTGACATATCCGATGAGGCAGGCGCCATGCTGATTCCGAAGATGACGCTGCAGCCGCTGGTTGAAAACTCGATCCGGCACGGTAATCTTCTGAAGCTTGACAACAGACGCCTGACCATACGCGCTTTTGTGGAAGGCAATTACCTCCATTTGTTCGTCAAAGATACCGGAACCGGCATTTCTGCTGAAAGACTGGAGGAGCTCACGCGCTCGCTTCAGCAGGTAAAGGC
>NZ_JBKVCZ010000240.1:0-4387 GCF_046966825.1 Hungatella sp.
ACGGCGATCCGATTGAGATTCATCTGGGGGACATCAACAGCCAGTTTCCATTAAATCTGGCTTACAATCTGGGATATTTGCAGGAAGAATTTGAGGGAAGCAATGTGACCTTTACGATGGATTACTTCCAGAACGGTCCGGCCATCTCCGAGGCGTTCGCTTCCGGTGATCTGGATTTCGCAGAGTTCGGCGAACAGGCGGCGATCGCGGGTATCTCCGCTGACTACGGTTATAAGATTATCGGCCGCAACTGCGATACGGAAACGATGTATCCGCTGGTGGTCAACAAAGATATTACGGATGCGGAGGGACTCAAGGGGGCTAAGGTCGCCGTATCCGTTGGTACCAGCGCCCACTACCTGCTTTTGACATACTTACATTCTCTCGGACTTTCCGAGGATGACATCGAACTGGTCAACACGAACGATACGGTGACGCTTCTCGCTTCCGGTGAAGTGCAGGGTGCGGCCGACCAGCTGGCAAAATTCAGCTCCATGATCGATGCCGGTGACGTACATGTACTGGCTGACGGCGCTGTCAGCGAGACCTGCCAGATCAGTGCATTTGTGGGGCGTACGGAATTCTGTGAGAAATACCCGGAAATCACGGCCAAGGTCCTGAAGGTGGTTCAGCGCGTGGATGACTGGATGGCGGAGAGCGAAGATAATCAGAAAAAAGCATTTACCACACTGGCGGAAATCACCCAGCGGGAGGAAACCTGGTTTTCTACCATGTACAGCGGTTCTAATTTCGGCATCAACTTAACAGAACAGGATCTGCGCGTGTTGGGCGAGGTGCTGGAATTCATGAAGAGCAATGATCTGTTATCCAATCCGGATATCACCATGGACGATATTCTGGAACTGAAATATCTGGAAATGGCCGGTTACCGGTAAATGGCATTAAAACCGGCGAAAGTCCATCTGACTGGATGGCCCGCCGGTTTTGCCGTACATCGGAATATATGGAAAGGAAGTTTACGAATGTTCAATCTCAAAACCCAAAACAGCGCCAGACAAAATAAAATACTGCCGGTAATCGCCATTGTATTTCCCGTCCTGGTGATTCTTTTCTGGCAGTATGCGTCAACTCACGGACTGGTGAAGGCTTCTCTTGTACCGGCTCCCCTAACGATTGCAAAGACATTTCTGTCCTATATCGAATCAGGAAAGCTCTGGAAAAACTTAAGCGTCAGCTTCGGCCGTGTGGCGTGCGGTTATGTGATCGGCGCGATGTGCGGCGTAGCAGTGGGATTTCTGATGGGGCTGTTTAAGCCGGTGAGCGCAGCTTTAAACGGTATCGTCAGCGTACTCCGCCCGATTCCGACCATCGCGCTGGTCCCTATTGTGATTCTGCTGGCTGGTATCGGATTCTCTTCTAAGGTTGCAATTATCGCTTTCGGCTCCTTCTGGCCGGTGCTGCTCAATACCATGCACGGAATTCAGACCGTGGACAACAAGCTGCTGGAAGTGGCCTACACATACCGGATACGGACCTCAAAAACTATTTTAAGGATCATCGTTCCCTCCTCCATCCCCGCCATTCTCACAGGCCTCCGGCTTGGAATGAGCAATGCTTGGATGAGTGTGGTTGCCGCAGAAATGATCGCTTCCTCCACCGGCATCGGTTATTTAATCACCCTGTCCCGCGAGACGGCAAATGCCCGCGTCATGTACATGTGCGTGCTGGTCATCGGCGTGATCGGCCTGATCATCGACAAGGGCCTGACCCGGCTGGAACACTATTATCTGGCAAAGACCCGCGGTATTATCGACAGCAAATAAGGAGGGCGGATATACCATGGCAGAGAACACAAATATTCTTGAGATCAATGGCCTGCATAAGAATTTCTTTATCAGGGGGCAGAAATTCGAAGTGCTCGCAGGCGTCGATTTAACGGTTAAAAAAGGGGAGCTGCTGGCCATAGTCGGAGCCAGCGGATGTGGGAAAAGCACGCTGTTAAAGCTGATCACCACTCTGGAGACGATCAGCTCCGGCGAGATTTTACTGGATGGGGAGCCGGTAAACGGGCCATCCCCAAAATGCAGCATGATATTCCAGGAGGCAAGGCTTTTTCCCTGGCTGACCGTAGAGCAGAACATCGAGTTTGTAATATCCGATACTGTGCCGAGGGCCGAGAAAAAGAAAATGGTGGATTATTACATTAAACTGGTAGGGCTGACCGAGTTCACAAACGCCGTGCCGAACCAGCTTTCCGGCGGCATGCAGCAGCGTGTCAGCATCGCCCGCGCACTCGCCACAAGGCCTCAGCTGCTTCTTTTGGATGAACCATTCGGCGCGCTGGATGCATTTACCCGTATGGCCATGCAGCAGGAAGTGCTGCGCATATGGGAGCAGGACAAGACGACGATGATGATCGTCACGCACGATATCGACGAGGCGATCTACTTAAGCAACCGGGTTGTGATTATGGGAAAAAATCCGGGTGTTGTAAAGAAGATTGTACCTGTAAACCTGCCATTTCCAAGGGATCGTACCGATTCCGCATTCCTGGAAATCCGCGGGGAGATTATGAAAGAATTTCTGGATACGTAAATTCGGAAGCGATTGTGATAAAGACGCTGGAAAAGGTAGAGAGTACACTACGTTTCACAGCGTCTTTCTTGAATTTCCATTTCCTCCGGAACTGTGGTATACTTGAAAAAAGAGGTCCGGACCCGGTTAAGGCCGCAGAAATCCTGTAAAATCTTCTGTCAGAAGCCCCCCGTTGAAAACTTTCAGGAAAAATGGTACACTGTTAGTTACAAAACAGGAACAGGAGAGATATCATGCTATTGAAAGAACCACAGTCCCGCTTCGAGGAGTACTACCGTATCTATGAAGAGTCCTTCCCCAGCAAGGAGCGGCGGACTAGGGAGCAGCAGAGAGACATTTTAAGTCATCCGTGCCACCGTGTCAGGATTAAGGAGGAAGACGGCAGTATGCTGGCGTTTGTGAGCTATTGGGAACTGCCTGGCTGTCTGTTTTTGGAACATCTGGCTACCACGGAGCGGTGCAGGGGAAAAGGGTATGGAAAGCAGCTGGTGGAGGAATGCCTTGCCGAGACGGACAAACCCGTGTTTCTGGAGATTGAACCTGTGACGGAGAAAGACCCGATGACGGGAAGGCGGGCCGGTTTTTATGAACGACTGGGCTTTTTCATCAATACGTTCCCCTATATGCAGCTTCCACTGAAGGAGGAGGACCATCCCATTCCGCTGTGGGTGATGAGTTATGGAAAACCTGTGACAAAAGAAGAGTTTGAACCTTATAAGAATGAAATACACGAGATTGCCTATGGAACGGCTTCTGACCGTTTCCGGCAGAAATAGAGAAAATGACAGCGAACCGGTGCTGCGGTGAATCAGGGGAAGTCGATGAATATTAATGAAATAGCGAAGCTGGCGGGAGTGTCCAGGGCGACGGTCTCACGGTTTTTAAATGACGGCTACGTCAGTGAGGATAAAAAAGAGAAAATAAGAAAAGTGATCGAGGAGACCGGGTATAAGCCTTCCGCCCAGGCCCAGACGCTGAGGACGAAGAAGACGAATCTGATCGGGGTGATTATCCCGAAGATCAATTCCGCATCCATCAGCCGTATGGTGGCGGGAATCAGCGCAGTGCTGTCCAAAGCAGGCTACCAGCTCCTCCTTGCCAATACGGATAATGATGAGAAGGAAGAGGTCAAGTATCTGCGTGTGCTGGCCGAGAACCAGGTCGATGGAATTATCCTGATCGGAACCGTATTTACGGCGGCTCATAAGAAGGTCCTGAAGGAGCTTGCCGTTCCGGTGGTGATCCTGGGCCAGAGCCTTGCGGGGTATTCCTGCGTCTATCACGATGACTATCACGCAGCATACGACCTGACTTCTCTGCTGCTTGCCCATGGAAAGCACCCGGCCTGCATAGGCGTGCTGGAGCGTGACGAGGCGGCTGGTAAGCGAAGAAAGGAAGGCTTTTTGGAGGCAGTGAGAGACGCCGGAATCGGCGCGGACCGGGTACCTTATGCAGAAGGCAAATTCAGCATAGATTCCGGATATGAGCAGACAAAGCTTCTTTTGCGTGAAAATCCTGAGATCGATTCCATTTTCTGCGCCACGGACAGTATCGCAATAGGCGGTGTGACGTATCTGCGGGAGATCGGAAGGCAGGTCCCGGAGGAGATTCAGATTGCCGGGATCGGAGATTCGGACACAGCACGGGTGTGCGTGCCGAGGCTGACCACCGTTCACTACTATTATAAGACGAGCGGGGAAGAGGCCGCGCGCATGCTGGTCAACATGCTGAGCGCCGGAGACCAGATTCGCCGGGAGGTGAAGATGGGATATGAGATTGTTTATGGGAAGAGTACGATGGCTCAGGGAGAGTAAAGTAAAGTAAAGTAAAG
>NZ_JBKVCZ010000241.1:0-4286 GCF_046966825.1 Hungatella sp.
GATCATCGACAGAGATTCCGAAGCCCACGGCCGGCGCATCCTTTCCGAACTGGATGAGAAGCTTGTCGTACCGTCCGCCGTTTACGATGTAATCTCCGGTTCCGTAAGTATAGGCCTTGAAAATGATTCCGGTATAATACTGGTACTGGCTCAGCATTCCAAGGTCATACGAAACGTATTCCGACAAATCGTAATATTCCAGAATCCGGTTCACCTCCTCCAGACGGTCAATCGCCCGTAAGGCCCGCGGGTTTTTCGTAAACTCTCTGGCGGCCTGGATCTCCTCCAGGGAACCGAACAGTTCAGGAAGCTTTAGAAATGCATCCTTTAATTCCTGTGGAATGGGCTGTTCCATCACCAGCTCCTCCACGCCGAAATAATTCTTGTTCTCGATCAGCTCACGAAGCTTCTCCTCCATCTCCTCGTCCATGCCGGCTTCCTCTAGAAGGCCGCGGAAGAAATCGACTTCTCCCAGCTCCACCTGGAATTCCGTGAGGCCAGCCGCCTTCAGGGCCCGGATAACCATGGCGAGAATCTCCGCATCCGCGTCGGACGAGTCGTCACCGATCAGTTCCACACCGGTCTGGGCCGCTTCCTTGAGCCGTCCCTGGTAGCTGGTGTTATTGATAAAGGTCCGCTCCAAATAGCAGAGCCGCAAAGGCATATCCTCTTCTGTAAAATACTTCGTCACACATCTGGCGATCGCCGGCGTCTCATCGGGCCGGAGCACCAGGGTATGGTTGTCTCTGTCGAAAAACTTAAACATCTCTTTTGCTTTAACGCTTCCACGGGATTCATTAAAGATATCAAAGAATTCAAAGGTCGGCGTTTCAATGTCCTGATATCCGTACAGATGGAATATCTCTAAGATCCTGTTCTGAATGGCTGCCTTTCGGGTACATTCCACTCCGTAGATGTCCCGGACGCCATCCGGTGTATGTAATAATTTGTTTGCCATAGCTTCCTCCGAACGTTGCTGCATACTGCTTTCATATGGTAAAGTGCTACCATGATAACGTGTAGTTTATTATAAGGGACACTGCCCGACTTGTCAATCTCTTCTGTCCAAATCTTTCTGAATCATCTCCAGATAGTGGACAAAGATATCCCGGCAGCTGCGTATCTGCCATGACTTATCCACTTCCTCATAGGTGAAGCTTTTGCGCCCGCCCTCCTCCATTCGAGTCCAGAAACGAAGGATTTCGTCGAACGGAAGATAATATATCTCATTTTTCACCGTATAGGACAGGATGATGAAGGAAATGCCTCCCTGCTCCTCGAATTCACGCATAAAGGCAATCTGATGCGGGTGGATATTGTGCAGGGGAAACGTCTCCACGGCGCACTCCTTGGCGTCAAAACAGACGGGAATCCCCTGTACGGCCCCGATGTAGTCTACCGTACTCTTCTGATCGAAATAAGCCAGCGTGATGTGTCGGCTCTCCTTATCGATGGAGATGGGGGTGATCGGGGTCGGCACCTTCTGGATCAGGGCCAGTTTCTTCTCACGGTAGCTGTCGTTGCTGCGGTTGATGATATCTTCCAGTGTGGAGCCTCTTAAGCCCCTCGTGTTCCATGTTCCCATAGCCTAACTCCAATCCCGGCAGATTTTCCGGAAGGTCTGCGGGAGCGGCGCTGAAAAGGTTTTGCCGGAAAGACCGGTCAGCGGTTCCGGCAGTACCGGAAATGTCACCGTACAGGAATGAAGCATCTGGGAACGGATATTCCAGCGCTTTTTCGCCTCTTCATTGACTGCGCTGTCGCCGTATTTGTAGTCCCCAAGAATGGGATGGCCGATAGAGGCCAGATGAGCCCGGATCTGATGGGTCCGCCCTGTAATCAGCTTGACGCTTAACAGCGTGCAGTCCTCCGCCCAGCCGAGCGGTTCATATTCCGTCATAATGGGAACGCTTCCCGCCGTTTCCGTTGTGGTGACGGTCACCAGGTTCGTGGCCTCGTCCTTTTTAAGAAATCCGGTAATGACCTGTTTTTCCGTCACACGGCCCTTTACCACGCACCGGTAGTATTTATGCAGGCTTCTGTCCTTGAAGACCGCGGACATAATCTGAAGGCCCGGCAGAGACTTGCCGGCGACGACGAGGCCGCTGGTGTTTCTGTCCAGGCGGTTGCAGACGGAGGGGCGGAAGCTCTGGAGCTGTTCTGTGGATAACTGTCCGCTGGATATGAGGTAATCGATGATGTATTCCACCAGGGATTCATCGGTGTCCTTCGCTTTCTGGGAAAGCATTCCCGAAGGCTTGTTGACCAGAAGAATATGGTCATCCTCATAAATGATATGCAGATTCACCTTTTTGACCCCTAAGCGTATGGAGGGAAAACTTCCGAATGGTCTCCTCGGAGAAGAACAGCTTGACCTCGTCTCCCTGACGAGCTTTCCGAGCCATCACATTTCCCATTCAGCGTTATGTTCTTCTTGCGCATCATCTTATAGAGAAATCCCTTACCGGCCAGATTTAAGTATTTGGCCAGCAGCTTGTCGAGCCGCTGACCCGATTCATTTTCAGAAACAATGAGAGAACGCATCTTTCAATTCCCCTTACATGGATAGATTTTTAAGCAGCTGGAGCGTGTAGTCCACACTGCCGTCATCCTCGTATTCTTCCGCCGGCTTCAGGCTCTCCATCCGGTGGAAAAATGCCTTTTCATCGAGAATGATCTTCACGCCAAGATCCAGCTTGTGTCCCGCAAACATCTCTTTTAAGAATTTCTCCGCTTTTGCAGTGTCCAGCTTCGGCGAGGTACAGTATAGGAATACGCCGCTGGGATGGACAATGGCTGCATCCGCCGGGATGATAGCGTCTCTGGTGTGATGATCAAGTCGTACAGAATGGAAAAACGTCCTCATACCAGCCGCTCTCGGTGAAAGTCCTCGGAGGCGTCTTATAACGCCAGGCCGCGAGAAGCGGTGAGGCCACGTTGGCCGTGGGAAGAACGGAAAGGATGGCCATGACCGTCAGAATATTCTTCCAGGCCGTGCTGTCCACAAAATGTCTTGCGGTCAGCTGGGCGATAATCATGGCTGCTCCGAAGGCGACTTTGCCTGTCTCCACTTTCTTATGATGGTTCCGGTATCCGTACTGCCCCTTGTTGTATTTTTTCACAGTTGTCATTCCTTTTTTATCGGTATAGTGTTGATTCAATCCCCGTTTGTTATAGCGCCTTCATGATTCTTAAGATCATGCCGTGAGGCAGAACCTTGCAGAGCAGATGAAATGCCTTCATGGTAATGCCGTAGACCGACACGGTCCGTCCCATCATATTGTCGCGGATCGCTTTCTTTACTACGCGCTTCGGATCCGCCATGACGATCCGCTTGTAGACCGGAATCTCGCCCGTGGTCTCCGCAATATCGAAGAATTCCGTCTTGACTGGTCCGGGGCATACTGCGGTCACATAGATGCCGCGCGGTTTTAACTCCTCGTTAAGCGCCCGGCTGTAGCTGAGTACGAAGGACTTCGTGGCCGCGTAGATGGCAAAATCCGGCTGCGGAAGAAATGCTGCCGAGGAAGCCAGCTGAATGATGCGGCTGTTCCCGGAGAGGTAGGGAAGCACCATATGCGTGACCACGCAGAGCGCTTTGCAGTTTAAATCCACCATACCGGCTTCATCGGCAAGATTTAAAGAACCTACCGGTCCAATCTTTCCGAAGCCCGCCGAGTTGATCAGCCATTTGACATCGGGGTGCTCTTCCTCCAGCGTGCACTGAAAATCCATCAGCTCCTTATGGTCTGTTAAATCCACGGCGAAGATGCGCAAACGCACTGGAACCGTGGATACCAGTTCCTTCAGCCGGTCTTCGCGTCTGGCGATAACCCAGATTTCATCGATTCCGTTAAAACGGTCCGCCAGCTGCCTGACAAATTCTCTGCCCATTCCTGAGGAGGCCCCTGTTACAACTGCAATCTTCATTTGAATCCCTTCTTTTCTCTTTTATTTTTTAACCTTTTTATGAACGTTTCTTATAGTCTTTTTCTTTCCCGCCGGTTTGGCGTCCCGCTGCTTTGCAGCCGGATAACCGCCTGACGGCTGTCCATTCCCCGGCCTTTTCCCGCCGGCAGACTGTCCGCCGCCGGAAAATCTGGGACGGATCAGACATTTTTTGTCGTATCCGATCAAGTCGGTGCGTCCGGCTTTCTTCAGTGCCTCCTCCACCAGTTCGTAATTCTTTGGATTACGGTACTGGATGAGCGCTCTCTGCATGGCCTTTTCATGCGGATTCGTGGGGACGTAGACCTTTTCCATGGTGCGCGGATCGTATCCGGTGT
>NZ_JBKVCZ010000242.1:0-4244 GCF_046966825.1 Hungatella sp.
GAACAGACTTCCGGTCATGACGTCATCCTGAATCAGAGGCACCGCGACGGTGTAATTCAAAGTCCTGCCGTCCGCCCCTGCGACGAAGCCATCCGTCACCTGAATCTCCCTGGTCGAATAGAGCGTCTGCATATATTCACGGCTGGCCAGGCTCGCGGCTTCCTCTCCCAGAGTATAGACCTCGATGTCCTCATCCACATAGCAGATGAACATATACCCGAAATATTGATTGATCTCATCAAGCTTCGCCGTCTTCGACTCCCATGGAACCTCCGGATCATAAAATTCCGGCAGCGCCGCCAGTGAAGTCAGCAGCTTTATGGACTCCCCTACCTTCTGCGATATCTGTGCAGAAGCGCTTTGATACGCGGCCTCCGCGGATTGCCTCATCCTTCGGACCGTAAGACATGCGCCGCTGAACATGACCGCCAGGACACATACGATGCAGAATATGAGAAAACGTCTGCGGATCGGCGCGAAGGGAAAGAGCTCAGCCTCCTGACTGTTCTTTCGTATGACATCTCTCTTCATGCAGCTATCTCCTAATAATCGTAAGTAAATTGACACATGTCCAGTATAGCACAGAAACCATGGTATGACACTAGTTTAATTTCATTGTGCATATTTAACTGCCTGCGGGCAGACCTGCCTTTTTCAGCGCTTGAAAACTCTCATTGCTGACCGCGTGCTCCAGCCTGGCGGCATCTGCATGCGCCTGCTCCGGGGAAACGCCGGCGGCAATCAGCTTTTCCTCGAAGAAGCAGTGTCTCTCAAACACCTCTTCGGCCTCCGCTCTGCCGCTCTCCGTAAGCTCGATGATCCCGTTTCCAGCCTTTGTGATGTAGCCCTGCGCCTGCAGCTGCTTCACCGCCGCGCAGACACTGGGTTTGGAAAGTTCCATGTAATTTGCAATATCAATCGACCGGACCTCCCCGTTCGCCTTCTTCAGGATATAAATAATCTTCAAATAATTTTCACGCGACATCGTCAGTGCCATAGGAACATCTGCCTCCTGTTAACTATTGGTATGGAAAGTAAAATGGTAACTGCAAAATAAAATGTCAGCCGCGAAAGAACCGGTCGTGCCTCTGTCTTCGGTCAACGTCAGCTCCCTCTGCGTCTTCCCGGTACTCAGAGGAGACTTCCTGACTCCGGCGGCAGCGCCGTCTCCGTTCGCTGCCTTCACCGCAGCGTGCCTCCAGATCGTCAATCATGCGGTCTAAATACTCCCTGAATATACTCTGCTCTTCCTCGGAAAGGCAGCCAAAGATATCGTCGGGACCGGCCTGGCTGTTCTCGCTCTCCTCTGCGCTGGCCCCCTTCTCCGTCAAGTGAACGATTATGACCCTTTTATCATTCGGTGACGGCGTCCGCGTGATATAGCCTTTCTTCTCCAGCTTGGACAGCAGTTCTCCGATGGACTGGGGCCTCATACCCAGAATCTCCGACAGCTCCTTCTGGGGAATCTCCGGTTTGATCTTCAACACCTTGAGTACTCTTCCCTGCCCGCTGTAGGGAACGCCGCGATCTCTTAAATTCCGGTGAAAATACCGGTTGAGCAGCCACTGCATCCGCATTAACCGCTCCATCAGTTCGTGTACATTCTGTTTCATCGTCTTTCTCCTCTCATCCCTGTCTTCGTTTGCTCAAAGCTCCGCCGCTCCATATTCCGTTTCCCTGCTGACTGCATAGCCCGCGTCCTTGAGGACAATCCGAAGCGCCGCCTCGTTCACCTCCTGTTTCATATAAATGCTGACCTTTTCATTGAGCAGATTCACCTTTGCCCATACGCCCTCCATGCTGTTTAATGCGTTCTCCACACAGACCGCGCTGTTGCCGGACGACATCCCGGATACTTTTAAACTCGTATGGTATGGATAATGGAATCGATTACGATCCCGAACCTTCACTTTAGGAATGTACGGCTGACCGGACCCGCCGCAGCAGCCCCCTGCCAGACGCAAGGCAGAAAGTCTCAGCGCACAGACCGCCATTGCAAATAAAAACAGACCGATTATTATTGTTGACATGGTACTCCCTCCTTTCAACAGTCAAATACTAAGGTACCTTCTTTTCATATTATAAAGGTACCTTTGTAAAATGTCAAGAAGAGAATGAAGGTACCTTTGCAATTACTGGAGCAATCGAAAACAGGAGGCAGCCGGCCCCCTGTTTTTATTATTTTACTGCATTTTGCTCTCGCAAGAAAGGTTTCCTTATGTTACAATACGAGACAGAACTCCTCACGGCCGATGACGCGCCGCGGAGAAAATCACTAATTTTATTGGAGGTTCCATATGAAAAAATGGGAAGCAATCCGGGAATTCTTAATTATAACCTTTGCCACCGTCATCGTGGCTGCTGCCGTGTTTTTCTTTCTGATCCCCAGCCACGTGTCGGTAGGAAGCATCTCCGGTCTGGCCATTGTTCTGGGCAACTTTATTCCGCTGAACATATCGGCCATCACTCTTGTCTTAAATATCTTCCTTCTGATCCTGGGATTTCTGTTTATCGGCAGGGAATTCGGCGCAAAGACCGTCTATACCTCGCTTCTGCTCCCTGTAATGCTGGGTGTGTTTGAACTGCTTTTCCCGAACAATCAATCGATTACAAACGATGCGTTTCTGGACATGCTCTGCTACATCTTCGTGGTCAGCATCGGACTCGCCATGCTGTTTAACCGAAATGCGTCATCCGGCGGCCTGGATATCGTTGCAAAATTTCTGAATAAATACTTTCACATGGACTTGGGAAAGGCCATGTCCCTTGCCGGCATGTGCGTCGCACTGTCCTCCGCCCTGGTCTACGATAAGAAGATCGTGGTGCTGAGCGTGCTGGGAACGTATTTAAACGGGATCGCACTGGATCATTTCATCTTCGGCTTCAACTTAAAGAAACGGGTGTGCATCATCTCGAAGCGTGAGGAAGAAATCAGGGACTTCATCCTGCACCATCTCCACAGCGGCGCCACCATCTATGAGGCAGTCGGAGCCTACGACAACCAGCCGAAAAAAGAGATCATCACTATCGTCGATAAAAATGAATACGCCATGTTGATGTCCTATATCATGAAAACGGATAAAAATGCATTTGTCACGGTTTACACTGTCAATGAGATCATATACCGCCCGAAGCGCTGAGGCCTGTGCGGAACTGGTTTCTCAGCCATACTCTATCCCACCGACACTTCGCCTTCCCGCATTCTTTTGAAGATGCGTGTCAGCATCCACACGGCCGCGATTGCCAGCACAAATTCCGCCGTGAACTGGGCGTACGTCAGGCCGTAAAGCGGGAATAAGTAATTGAGCGCATAGAGTGCCGGAATCTCCAGAATAATCTTGCGGAGTACGGCGAAGGTAAGAGCCGCTTTTCCCATACCAACCGCCTGAAACACGCCGACTGCCAGGAAATCCATACAGAGAAACGGAAGCGCCAGGCAAAAGCCGCGCAGGAACCGCGTTCCATAGGCGATAATGGCCTCATTGTTCATAAATGCCCTGGTCAGACTGCCCGCCCCAATATAATAGAACACAGAAACGCAGAACAGGAAGGGAAGCAGCGTCTTCACCGTAAAGAGGATGGCCTCCTTCATCCGCTTCCTGTTTCCGCTGGCATAGCTGTAGCTGACCAGCGGCATGATGCCCTGGGAAAAGCCGAGGGCGATCTGCACCGGCACCATATTGATTTTCTGAGCGATTCCCATGGCCGCCACTGCATCGGCCCCAAAGGAAGAGGTGAAATTATTCAAAATCGTCATCCCCGTCACATTAAACAGGTTCTGGATAGCCGCCGGGATTCCCACACCGCACACGCCGAGAATAATCGCCTTCTTCAGTCGGAAATTCTTCGGAAGGATGCAGATAAAGGTATTCGATCTGCGCACATAAAGCAGGACAAAAAAGTAGATGCAGGCCACACAGTTGGATAAAAAGGTGGCAAGCCCCGCTCCGGCCGCCCCCATGTTCAGTCCCCACGGGAGAATAAATATGGGATCGAGGATAATATTTAACAGACATCCGCTCATGGTTCCGATACTGGCATGGAGCGATGCGCCCTCCGATCTCACCAGATATGCCATAACCACGTTCAGGATCGCGGGCGCCGCGCCGAAAGACACGGTCCATTTTAAATACTCCGCCGTAGCCTGCGCCGTGTTCGCATCCGCGCCTAAAAGCGTCAGCAGCGGCTGGTGAAACACGGTACAGGCGAAGGACAGCAGGAAGCCGAAAAACAGCGCGCAGTAG
>NZ_JBKVCZ010000243.1:0-4230 GCF_046966825.1 Hungatella sp.
CTCATAGGCGATCACCGCAGGCAGCTCTTCCATCACCGGCCGGACCGTTCCTTCCGCAAACACGGACGCATACGGTTCCTGATGGCGCAGCGCAGTCAGCCTCCTGTAAAAGGCCAGAAGGGAATCACCGCGTGCTTCCTGCTCTTTCACGTTGATGTCCTGATAGTTTTCGTTTACCTTCAGCCACGGCGTTCCAGCCGTAAATCCGGCGTTCTTTTCATCGCACCACTGCATCGGAGTCCGCGCGTTGTCGCGGCCCAGTTCTCCGAAGTATTCCAGGACCTTCTGTGGATCCTGCTTCTGCTCCAGTGCCTCCCGGTACATTCCCTTTGCACGCACATCGTCCATCTCCTCGATAGAGTTCCACACCGCGTTGGTCATGCCGATCTCCTGACCCTGATAGATAAACGGGGTCCCATAGAGATAGAAATACATGACCGCCAGGGCCGAAGCGCCTGCATATCCAATCTGATCCTTTTCCAGATATTTGTTAACACAGCGGGACTGGTCGTGATTTTCCAGAAACAGCCCGTTCCAGCCAATCTCACTGGTAAACCGCTGACTCTTTAAAATCCTCTTTTTCCACCGTTCCACGGCTTCCACGGAAGATTTGTCCGCCTCACCTTCCATGTTCTCCCAGGTAAAATCAAAGATCATGGAGAAATATCCATGTTCTCCGGCATATCTGCGGAACGTTTCCTCTCCCACGCCCGGGGCCTCCGCCACGGTCATACAGTCATGCAGGTCGAAACATTTCTCCTTCATTTCCGCCAGGAAATCCCCGATTCCCGGATAGTCCGTCAGGTTTTCAATCGGGTAGCGAAGGCCGTCCTCCGTCTCCCTGGAAGCAAAGGTTAAGTCTTTCTTGATGAAGGTGATTGCATCCACCCGGAATCCAGCCACGCCCTTTTCCAGCCACCAGTTGATCATCTCATAGATTTTCTCCCGCAGCTTCGGGTTTTCCCAGTTCAAATCCGGCTGTTTTTTGGAAAATGTATGGAAATACCACCGTCCATCCGGAAGCTGCGTCCACACGGAGCCGCCGAAATTGGACCTCCAGTTGTTCGGCTCTCCGCCGTCTTCTTTCTTTCTAAAGTAGAAGTATCCTGCTTCCTCACAGTCCGGGTCCTGCTTCGCCTTTACAAACCACTCGTGTTCGTCGGAACAGTGGTTGACCACAAGATCCAGGATCACCTTCATGCCCCTTTTTCCCGCCTCGGCCAGAAGCCGGTCCATGTCGTCATTCGTGCCAAACATCGGGTCTACCTTATAGTAATCAGAGATATCATATCCGTTATCATCCATGGGAGAACAATACATCGGGCTGACCCAGATCACATCCACTCCCAGTTCCTTTAGATAATCCAGCTTTTCCGTGATGCCGTTTAAATCCCCGATTCCGTCTCCATTGCTGTCCTTAAAGCTTCTGGGATAAATCTGGTAGACTACTGCCTTTTTCCACCATTCTGCCGCCATAATTCTCTCCTTTTAATGAGTTACTGTTTATTTGATCGCGCCATCTGTAATGCCCTTAACAATATACTTCTGACAGCACAGATAAAAGATGATAATTGGTATGATACACATAATCAGTCCTGCGGACGCTAAATCCCAGCGCTTTGCAAACTGTCCGAAGAAGAGATAGGTCTTTAGCGGAAGTGTCTGCCAGCCCGGCTTGTTGATAATCAGGGACGGAAGCAGATAATCATTCCAGATCCACATCACATTAAGCACCGCAACCGTGATTAAAATCGTTCTCATAAGCGGAATCACGATGGAGAAAAACAGCCGGAAGGAACCGCATCCGTCAATGGTAGCCGCCTCCTCCAGTTCCTCCGGAATGTTCTTGATGAAGCTGTGGAACATAACGATGGACATGCTGCTGCCGAAGCCCATGTACATAAAGATCAGCCCCTGCGGGTTCATGATTCCGATACGGCTGGCAAATCCCACCAGCGGAAGCATCACGCACTGGAACGGGATCAGCATGGAGGCCGCAAACAGGAAGAAGATGATCTTGCTGGTCTTTGTCTTATACCGGACTAAAACCCACGCCGCCATAGCCGAGATCAGCAGGATCAGAACCGTTGCAATCACCGTGATCGTCAGGGAGTTCACAAAAGATCTGATGTACTCCAGCGCCTCAAACGCATTTGGGTAGTTTACCAGTGTAAAGGTAGCCGCGTTCGGGAATCCGATGACATCGGTGAAGATTCCCTTCGTATTCTTAAATGAGTTCAAAACCAGAATATAGATCGGGAACAGGAACAGACAGCCGAGAAAAAGTCCGGCAGCCCCCATGATAATCCTCTGAGCACCTTTGGAATCACGTTTTACATTCTTCGTCTCTGCCATTACATCTCTACCTCCTTCCGCTTTGTGAGCACCAGCTGTGTCACACCGATGGCTGCCACCACGATCATAAAGATAATTGCCTTTGCCTGTGCAAATCCGAACTCATTGGCCCCGAATGCGGAGTTATAGATGTTCAGCGCCAGCATTTCCGTT
Organism: Hungatella sp.; assembly: GCF_046966825.1. Classification (NCBI taxonomy): domain Bacteria; kingdom Bacillati; phylum Bacillota; class Clostridia; order Lachnospirales; family Lachnospiraceae; genus Hungatella; species Hungatella sp. Next base: position 2,509 of record NZ_JBKVCZ010000243.1, read on the forward strand.
GATTTATAAGGGCCGCCCTGAGTCAGCGCCAGATTCTGATCAAACATCTTAAACGAGTTGGAGATGGATAAGAACAGGCCGATCGTAAAAGCCGGCATCATAAGCGGCATGATAATGCTCTTTAACATATCCTTGTAACCAGCGCCGTCGATACGGGCCGCTTCTTTCACGGACTCGGGAATCTGCTGAATCTGCGCGATATACACAATCATCATATAGCCGGATAACTGCCATACAGTAAGGATCAGAAGTCCCGCAAATCCGGTGACCGGGTCGGCAAGCCATCCGTTAAGTGCCTGCCATCCGGTCGCCTTGGAGATGGCTCCGAAGATAGAGACGAAGATGAACTGCCAGGTAAATCCCAACAGCAGGCCGCCAATCAGGTTCGGCATGAAGAAGATGCCGCGAAGTAACGTCGCACCGCGGAACTTCTGCGTCACCAGAAGCGCCAGGGCGAACCCGACGATATTGACCAGCACCACCGCACAGATGGAAAACAGCGCAGTAAAGCCAAACGCGTGCATGAAGGAACTGTCTCTCGTAAATATTTCAATGAAATTCCGAAAGCCTACGAATGTAATTTCACTTCCCACGATTCCGTTCCAGTCTGTAAAGGCGTAAAAGAAGCCAATCAGCATCGGAATCAAAACAACCAGGGAAAAAGAAATCAATGCAGGAGCCAGAAATATCCAGAATCTTGCTTTGCTCTTTTTCATTTTTCCACCTTCCTCTTTCCGGGAATCCTATTTCTGAGACTCGCGCATGGACGCCCACTGCTTAATGCTGCTCTCCGTCACTTCATCCCATGTCGCCTGTCCGGCTAAATACTTCTGCACCTCGACGCCTGCTGCCTGCTGTCCCCATGTATTCGGTGCTCCGCTGTATACCCATCCGTTCATGGTATCTCCCGCCTCGTTGGCATCCATGATTCTCTGAGAAAGAGGATCGCCTGCCTTTAAATCGCCGAAGTTGTCATAAGGGGGAACGAATTTACAATCTTCCACTACAATCTTCTGTCCTGCCGGGTCTTTATATAACCAGTTGATGAAATCCTTTGCCGCGGCTTTCTGCTCGTCGGTAACCTTGCTGTTGATCGCCCAGTAGCCGGACACACCTACGAAATACTTGCCGTCTGAGTATCCCGGAACCGAGTATGGAAGCATATCCAGCTTTGCCAGCACTTCCGGATCCGTCGTCTCTACTGCCGGTGCGATCCAGTTGCCCTGCTTGATGGATGCCACACGCTCAATCGCCAGTCCGCCTTCCAGGGAAGCTGTGTAATCAACGGAGTTTAAGTTTGCGGTATTGTCCGCGTTGGTGGTGTAGCTGGCCTGGAAATCGACCATCGTCTTATAGTCGGCAAAACCGGTGCCCGGAAGAACTGCGGAGTCGTAAGCAGCCTTTGCCGTGTCAAAGTCATGAGTCAGTGCCACGTTCACGTCGTGGTCGCCTGCGATCCAGAGCTCCTTGGTAGGATATTCCATAACCGCTTCCAGATTCGGATACTTCTCCTTCATCTCGCCGCTGTCGATCTTCGCCTTCAGCGTATCGAAACCGGCCTTCATGCCCTCATACGTCATCATGGATTCAAAATCGACGCCCGCGTCCTCAAACATCTGACGGTTCACAACAAATCCGTATCCTTCCATATAAAGCGGAACCGCAAGCACCTTGCCATCCTTTGTAAACATATCCGTGGTTCCCGGCAGTGCATTCTTAAGC
>NZ_JBKVCZ010000244.1:0-4115 GCF_046966825.1 Hungatella sp.
GCATTATCCTCCTCTCCACCTGAGGGACCTGTACTCGTTGCGGTGCAACGATGGTGAAAGAATTTGAAAGAGCAGGGTTCCCAATTGTGCAGATGTGTAACCTGATTCCTGTTGCAAAGACAGTAGGTTCAAACAGGATTGTGCCTACCATATCAATTCCGTATCCTCTGGGCGATCCATCAACTACCAAAGAGGAACAGTGGAACTTAAGATATCACAGGGTTGGCGTGGCGCTTGATGCGCTGGCGACGGATATCGACGAACAGACCGTATTCAAAGTAAAGATTTAAAAACGTCTGGAGGGGTGGTTGTGCTGGTGGAAAAAAATGGTGGACCGCAGAAGAAAGGAATTAATTATGTGTTCATGATTTCATTACTGCTTACGGTTGGGCTTGCAGTATGGTCCATCGTCTTTAATGAAAGTTTTACAGTAGCGTCCAATGCGTTGTCTGGATTTCTGACGTCTCATTTCAGCTGGCTGTATCTGCTTGCGATGATGGTATTTGTATTTTTCAGCCTGTATATCGCATTCAGCAGATATGGGAATGTCAAGCTGGGACCGGATGATTCCGTGCCGGAGTATAAGACATCTTCCTGGTTTGCCATGCTCTTCGGGGCAGGCATGGGGGTGGGTCTGGTATTCTGGGGCGTTTCAGAGCCGATATCGCACTACATGGCCCCTAATGGAATGGAGGGCCAGACATTAGAAGCTGCTGATTTTGCAATGCGAACCACGTTCATGCATTGGGGAGTACACCCCTGGGCCAGCTACTGTATCATCGGCCTCGCACTGGGGTATTTCCAGTTCCGGAAGAACAAGCCGGGGCTGTTAAGCAGTATTTACTCTTCCTGGCGGGGAGACGGATTTGCGGACAGTAAATTCGGGAAAGCCATTGATATCCTGGCGATATTCGCCACGGTTGCCGGCATCATCACCTCACTGGGATTAGGAGTACGTCAAATTAACAGCGGCCTCAATTATTTATTTGGCGTCCCGGAGACTTTGGCGGTGCAGATCATCATTATGGTGGTAATCACCGCGCTGTTCATCCTGGTTGCCATAGCCGGTATTGAAAAAGGCGTGAAGCTGATTTCGGATTTCAACCTGTACCTGGCGTTTGGGCTGATGATTGCAGCGATGCTGGTCGGTCCCGGGATTGCTATGATTAATAACCTGGTAAATGGAATGGGGCAGTATATCGGAAACTTCTTTCAGGACAGTTTCAGGGTGTCGGCTCTCGGCGATAACAGCTGGACTAACAGCTGGAGAATATTTTACTGGGCATGGTGGATTACCTGGGCGCCCTTTGTCGGCTCTTTTATAGCCAGGATATCACGGGGGCGAACTATCAGGCAGTTCATTTTGGGCGTTATGATTGCGCCGACTCTTGGGTCAGCTGTGTGGTTTTCCATTTTTGGGACCATGGGCATCAACCTGGGAGTGAACAAAATCCTTCCCCAGGAAACACTGGCGCAGATTGTGGCAGCCCCCGAAAAAGGCCTGTTCCTGGTGCTGGGGGAATATCCCCTGGGTATGATACTTGCCTTTTTGGCACTGGTGCTGTTGTGTACGTTTTTTATCATATCAGCAAATTCCGGTACCTTCGTATTGGCAATGATGTCCTCAAACGGAGATTTAAACCCCTCGGGAAACCGGAAAGTGCTGTGGGGGATTGTCCTGGCAGCCATGGCAATCGGCGTGCTGATCTGTGGCCTTGAGCCGCTGCCTATGGTGGCAATCGCGGCGTTTCCGTTTATATTCATTATGTTATCCGCCTGTGTCTCGATTGTGAAGGCACTGAAACAGGAGCAGCCTTGACGGCAGAAATGTTAAAAACTGGAGAGAAAGAAATGAGTAAAGTATACGATTTAATAATTATAGGAGCCGGTCCGGCGGGACTGTCAGCCGGCGCTTATGCCGGAAGGGCAAGGCTGTCCACGCTGATTATTGAAAAAGCGAAAGATGGCGGCCAGATTGTCATAACGGATGAGATTGAGAATTATCCGGGTTCCCTGGAAGATGAGTCAGGTCCGTCCCTGGTCGGGAGGATGTCAGAGCAGGCCGCCAGATTCGGCGCAGAGAAAGTATATGACACTGTGCAGGATATGGAGCTTGATGGCAAGGTAAAGATTATACGGTGTGCCCACGGGGATTACCAGTCGAAGACCGTCATTATAGCGGCAGGAGCCTACCCTACCCCTATTGGCTGTCCCGGCGAGCGGGAACTGACGGGAAAAGGAGTTTCCTACTGTGCAACCTGTGACGCGGCGTTCTTTGAGGATTTCGAGGTATTTGTAGTTGGCGGAGGAGATTCCGCAGTGGAGGAGGCGCTGTATCTGACTAAATTTGCACGCCAGGTTACCATTATCCACAGGCGGGATGAACTCCGGGCGGCGAAATCCATCCAGGAGAAAGCCTTTGCCAATCCCAAGATGAAATTTATGTGGGACAGTGTCGTAAAGGAACTGAAAGGAGACGGGCTTCTGTCGTCCATGGTAGTGGAAAATGTGAAGACCGGGGAAATCCGGGAGATTACGGCTGACGAGGAAGATGGCACATTCGGGGTGTTTGTATTTATCGGATTCAAACCGATGTCCGCAGTCTTTGAAGGGAAGGTAGCCATGGAAAACGGCTATATCCTGACGGATGAAGACATGAAATGTGATGTGCCGGGCGTATTTGCAGCCGGAGATATCCGGAAAAAGAGCTTAAGGCAGGTAGTGACTGCAGCGGCGGACGGTGCAATAGCAGCCGTGCAGGCAGGAAAATATCTGGAAGAAATGGAATAGGAGGTACCGGTTATGGTAATTTGCGATAAGAACACCTTTGCTCCGGAAGTGCTGGAGCATCAGGGAACGGTTCTGGTTGATTTCTTTGGCGACGGCTGTGTGCCATGTGCGGCTTTGCTGCCACACATCGAAGGCTTTGCAGAGAAGTATGGCGAAACGCTTAAATTCTGTAAGCTGAACACAACCGGGGCAAGAAGACTGGCTATCAGCCAGAAGATTATGGGGCTTCCGGTCATCGCAATCTATAGGGATGGCGAGAAGATAGAGGAGCTGGTAAAGGACGATGCAACACCGGACGCGGTGGAGTCCATGATTTTAAAATACGTGTAAAAAATAAAATTGGAGGAAGAAGATATGGCTTTATTAAATGGAAAAAAAGTCGTGGTCATCGGTGACCGTGACGGTATTCCGGGACCGGCCATTGCGCAGTGTGCCGAGTCGGCAGGCGGAGAGATTATCTTTTCATCTACCGAATGCTTTGTTTGAACGGCTGCAGGTGCTATGGACTTAGAAAACCAGAAGAGGGTAAAAGAATTTGCTGAGCAGTACGGACCGGAGAACGTAGTCGTTCTCTTAGGCGCCGCTGAGGGAGAAGCCGCAGGTCTTGCAGCAGAAACCGTAACAGCAGGAGACCCCACTTTTGCAGGCCCATTAGCAGGAGTCCCGTTGGGACTTGCCGTGTACCATGTGTGCGAGCCACAGGTAAAAGAAGAAGTGAAGGAAGATGTTTACGAGGAACAGGTCAGCATGATGGAGATGGTTCTTGACGTTGACGATATTGTGAATGAGATGACGGCCATCCGAGACGAGTTTGGGAAATACTAGGCCGGTGAGGTGATTGGATGATGAGTGATTTTTCAGTATTGAGAGGCGCCAGTTACATCATGGCCCACACACCGGATATGGTGCTCCACAACGGGACGACCCAGACCACGGAACGGATTGTGAATCCGGAATCAGAATATTTGAAAGAAGTTGCCTCACATCTTCGATGTTTTGAGGATGTGCTCTCCTACATCCCCAACCAGGTGTATATAGGAAACATGGAGTCCCGGGAATTAACCGGGCTCCCCCTGCCCTGGCATGATAAGAAGGCAGCAAGTCCCGAGAGATTGGGAAAATTCGGAGAGATTATGCCTCAGGATGAGTTCTACGGCCTGATTCAGATCTGTGATGCATTCGATCTGGTAAAGCTGGAGAAGGATTTTGCAGTCCGGGTAAAAGAAAAACTGACCGCTCATGGGCTTTTCAAACAGGAGCAGCTTGCTGTCCTTGATAAAAACCAGGATGAGGAAAGTACCTTAAAAACCATGGTAGAAGAGGAG
>NZ_JBKVCZ010000245.1:0-4043 GCF_046966825.1 Hungatella sp.
CCAATGCCGGAGTTTATCTTCACGCCCTGACCCACCGCCTGAATCTGGATGGGATGAGAGGACGCCTCTTCCGTCTGTCCTTTTCCGACTGGTATGGCATCGATGAGGAAAGCGGAGAATACTGCTATACAATGGAGGGCCGTGATTATTCATGAACAAGTTTATAAAAAGATGGCGACGGCTGCTGTCCCGGCGGGAAGAGGGACAGAGCCTTGTGGAATTTGCGTTTGTGTTTCCGGTTCTGCTTATATTCTTCAGCGGGATTGCGGATACGGGGTGGATGATATATAACTACATCAGCCTGGCGGATATGACAGATACGGCAGTCCATGCCAACATTAAGTCAAACCCCAGCGACGCGGAAGATTTTATCAGCCTGTATATTGAAAAATCCTTCCCGGAATTTAATGGCAGCGCTATCCAGCTGTCCGCTGATACCCAGGTAACCCGGTACGACTATTACGACTACGTCTATAAATCCAATAAAAACAAGCACTGGAAAGTGCCTATGTATTATAAAGTACTGAAAACAACCCTCGATATCAATTATCAGGTGGATTACTTAACACCTATGGGGAAATTGATTTTTGGGGATACGGATAATCACATGGATTTAAGCGCTCACAGTTCTGCCGTAAAGGTTCTGGAAAATGATGCTTATAAGCCATAAGAAAGGAGATGGGAACATGAGCGGCAGATGGAAGAAACTAAAAAGAGAGTCTGGCCAGGCTATGGTAGAGTTTGCGCTGGTTCTTCCTATCCTCCTGCTGGCGATTATTGGCTGCATGGAGGTCGCCTGGTATATGACTGCAAAGTACAATCTCAACCAGTACGCAGAGGCCGTGGGACGTAATGTCAAAGGACCGTATATGTTAATCTGGTATCACGATGTTCACCCGAATGACTGGGTAGTGGAAAGTACGGGACGAAAGCCGTCCTGGCTGAGTCCGGAGGAACAGGCGCTCTGGAGTTTTGATGAATATGATGGCTGGTTTGCATTTGCCGATCCGGGACCCGGTGAGACGATTGACCCCTGGTATTATTCTTATGCCTTTGACAGCGAGATACTGTTCAAAAAGCGTTTGCAGGGTCTTGTCACAATGATAGACCCGGATAAGGTCAACTATACCATCCGTGGCGGCTGGTATATCAATGCGGAGGTTCTTCATGTCCCCGGCAAAAAGGCATCGTGGGCGGCACCGAGAGATGGTGAAAAGATAGAGTATTACAGTGCGGATGTGAGAGTGGATATGACATACCGCTATGAACCGCTGACCGTAGTGGGCCAGTGGATGTTCTGTCATGGAACGGATTATCTCACGATGAAGGTGGATGGACGTTATGTCTATAACCTTCCTCCCGGTATCAACACATAGGAGGGCGTATGTTCAAACATTGGTTTAAAACCTGGTTAAAAAAAGAAGAAGGAAATGCAATGATAATGGGAGCTTTTGGAATCATCCTTCTTCTCATGTTTATGGGAATTATGGTGGATATGGGGCTGTATTTTACCAGCTACCGAAGACTCAGCGCAGTTACCAAGTATTCCTCGGAGGAAATCCAGCAGATGCTTCCATATTATTCCTTTGCAAACGACTATGAGTCGGCTTTTCGGACGGAGTTTAATAAGAATCTCTACGAATACGGATATACCCTGGACAATGTAGACCGAAGCACAATCACCAGAATCAACACTTCCCGGCTGGGAAATCCCATCATTTCCGTCGAGATGGACGTGGCCCTCCATGACACGTATCAATGCATCTTCCTTCCGATCATCGGAATTTCGGAGCTCCCGGTTAACGCCAGCAGGAAAACCGCCCAATCCTACGGTATTGAAAAGCGGTACACAGCGGGGATGCCTGTCGAACTGTGGACAGGGGGAGTGGAGCTGGACGATTAGATTGTTTTTGTATGTCGTATCATTTCCTCAAAAATATTTTTTATTTACTGTCACAAGCAGACTGAAAATTTGTCTAATAAAGAGAGTAATAAAAATAAATATCAGGAGGATAGAATATGATTACGCCAATGACAAAAACACTGGAGACGGAACTACTTTGGTCCGAGGAGGAACTTACCAAAAAAAGTAAAATGAAAAACGAGGGGGCCGGTCTTTTGCTCCTGGGAATCGGAATACTTGCTGCGGGAGTCTGCAATCATCTGCTGCTCCAAATCATATATGAAAGCAGGATAATTTGGAGCGCAGTCACCATATGCTGTGTACTTTTGGGCATTGTCCTGGCATGGTTTGGGATAAAGCTGATTAACAAAGTTGGCGCTTCCGTTGCAGAGGAAACTGCCAAGGACAGTGGTTACACCGCAAAGGAGATTTTGGAGTGCTATCAGGAGAGCCGCCAGCCAAGTACCTTATTGCTGTCCCTGTCCTCCAGCCCTTCCAAAGAAAAAGACTTTATGGAAGTTGGTTTTTTGACTAAGAACTGGCTGAAACTGCCAAAGAATATTTTTTGTGGTATTATGCGGATATCGGATGTGGCGGCGATTTGGTATGAAGAGACAGCGCTTCCTGGCTATGACCCTGGAATTTTCGTTGTGAAAAGTGATGGGAAGTTGCGGTATGTCAAGTGTAAGTCCGATGCAGGCAGAGAAATCGTTGATGCGATAACCGCCAGAAATTCTAAAAGTATCACGATACGGAAGTTTATGTTTGATGGGAATGAGTATGACGCCTTTCAAAGTCCACAGAAAACAGCGGATATTTATCGAATCACTCAGTACGAAAGGTAACCCATCATTCCACTCATTGACAAGCCGTCTGTTTTATCATACAATAGAACCAGTAATCGAATGCGAATGGCCGACACCATTCGCATTTGCCCGTTTTAAGGGACATGAACAGATTTATTCATCTTGTGGATAGGAGGCGAGTCTATGGATGATTCTTACCGGCTTTTGGCAGTTGATGATGAACCTGATATTCTTCGAACGAACCGCAGGTACTTAGAGGCACGGGGGTATCGCGTGGACACGGCCGTCTGCGCGGCCGATGCGCTGGAACTGTTGAAAAACCAGAAGTATGACGCCATTCTTCTGGATGTGCTGCTTCCGGATATGAATGGGTTTGCGCTCTGTGAGGCGGTCCGGGCGCTTACCTCGGCGCCTATCCTGTTTCTCAGCTGCATGGATGGGGAGGAGGATAAGATTAAGGGGCTGATGGCAGGCGGCGAGGACTACATCACCAAACCGTACAGCTTAAAGGAACTGGCAGCGCGGGTGTACGCCCAGGTGCGCCGTGGGTCCATGAAACGGTTTGTCATCGACCATCAGAACCGGCTTTTGCAGATTGATAACCAGATTATCCCTCTTTCCCAGAAAGAGTTTGAGTTGTTTTTGTTCCTGATGGACCATTCCGGGCAGATTCTGCCGGCGGCAGAGCTGTATCAGGAAGTCTGGCGTACGGGAAAGCCTGACAGCGCCAATACCGTGGCGGTACATATCACAAGGCTGCGCCATAAATTGGAGGATGCCGGGTCCGTGATTGGCCGGATTGAGACAGTGCGGGGAGAAGGATACCGCTTTATCCCCAAATTGGAAGCGAGGGCAACCATATGAAACGATTTCTGGTCATCTTTTTTCTGATTCTGGCGTTGTGTACCGGGATGTTTTTCAGTATGTCGGTGTCTTCTGTATCGGAGGGACCGGAGGCGGTGAATGGGGTTCTGGATTTTCGCGGGACTGACTTTACTTCCTCTGTGTATCATCTGAACGGCCAGTGGGAATTTTACTACGACTGTCTCTACACACCGGAGGATTTCAGACAGGGAGTGCCGACAGGCGGGGAGTTTCTTACATTGCCCAATTCCTGGAATGTGAACGGGTATCCGGCACTCGGCCATGCCACGTTCCGGCTGTTGATTCAGGCGGAGCCCGGAGAACATTATCTGCTCTTTATTCCGGAGATTATCTCGTCGGCGGTGATTTGGAGCAATGGTACGGAGCTTTACCGGGCCGGTGTGGTGGGGGATTCCGCCGCCAATACGGTTACCGGTGTGCGCAATGAGCTTTTGGCGGTTTCCCCGGAA
>NZ_JBKVCZ010000246.1:0-4036 GCF_046966825.1 Hungatella sp.
GGGGAACGTATACGTCCATGGCCAGGAATAAGCGGTCAAACAGAAAAAGCGAGCTGCTTCTCATGGACTTAGAGCTGTTGTCCGTGCTGGCAGAGAAAAGGGGGCTGGCCTATCCGGCGGAGGACTTGGAGCGGCTGTGGAAAATGGTGCTTCTAAACCAGTTCCACGATATTCTCCCGGGATCATCAATTAAGGAAGTCTATGAGGTGACAAAGCGTGAGTATGAGCAGGTTGCGGAGGAAGGCGGCCGTCTGCTCAAAGAGCGGAAGGAAGCCGTGGCGGGTGCAGGAGACGGCGTGACCGTATTCAATACGCTGGGATTTACACGCAGGAGCCTGACGGTTCTTCCGGATGGGGTGACATCCTTGACAGATAAAGGGGAGGCGCTTCCCAGCCAGGAGATCGGCGGCCTGCGGTATTCCCTGACGGGGGAGATTCCCTCCAAGGGATACTCCGTGTATGGCGCGGTGCGGGAAGCGGATGGCGGTACGGCTGGTGAGGCGGCCGGGGACACTGAGGCGGCCGGGGGCGTCGTAGAAAACAGCGCTGCAGAGAGCGGCGGAGATACGCCGTTTTCCGTCTTAAAAACCGCGGATGGCTTCGTGATTACTACGCCGTTTGCAAAAGTAGATATGGCGGCGGATGGAAGCTTTACGAGCCTTCTTGACCTTTCGGAGAACCGTCAGGTATGGAAGGCGGGCGAGGCGGGGAACCGTCTGAGGATCTACGAGGATAAGCCGATTTATTATGATAACTGGGATATCGATGTGTTCTATACGGAGAAATACTGGGATTTGGATGAGCCGGCGTCGATTGCGGTTACGTCAGAGGGGCCGCTGTGTCTGCAGATCACAGTGAACCGAAGCTTCATGCATTCCCGCATGACACAGGATATCCGGTTCTATGCCCACAGCCCCAGAATTGATTTTAACACCTGGGTGGACTGGAAGGAGCACCAGTACCTGTTAAAGGCAGGCTTCCCGGTGGATGTCCATACGGACGAGGCGGCGTTTGACATCCAGTTCGGCAACGTGGTGCGAAAGACCCATACCAATACGAGCTGGGACAGAGCCCGTTTTGAGAGCTGTGGCCATAAGTGGATGGACGTATCGGAGAGCGGATATGGGGTCAGTCTGTTAAATGACTGCAAGTACGGTCATTCTGTCCGTGAGGGCTGTATAGAGCTGACGCTGATCAAATCGGGTATCGAACCGAATCCTGACACGGACAACGAGGAGCACGTATTTACGTATTCGCTGTATCCTCATCAGGGAACGTGGAGGGAGGCGGATACCCAGAAGGAAGCTGCGGATTTAAACCAGCCGCTTTCGGCGGTAAACGGCGGAATGCCCGGAGAATCCTATGGATTTGCAGGCGTAAAGGGGGATTCCGTGGTTCTGGAGACCGTGAAGAGGAGCGAGGACGGAAACGGTATCATCCTGCGTCTCTACGAGAGCCGGAATAAAAGGGTAAACGCGAAAGTGAGTCTTTCCTGTGCCCCGGTGACAGTGACGGAATGCAACCTGCTGGAGGAACCCGTTGACGAGGCAGGCGGCCTTATGATTGACCAGGATGGCTTTTCCTTTGTCATTAAGCCGTATGAGATTAAGACGTATAAGGTGGTGTTTTAAGCGATGAAAGTAATTCTGTTTGACATTGATACACTCAGGGCCGATCATATGGGCTGCTATGGCTATGGGCGGGATACTACGCCTGTTATGGATGGGATTGCGAAAGATGGTGTGTGCTTTGACCGGTACTACTGTCCCAATGCCCCCTGCCTTCCCTCCAGAGCGTCGATGGTGACCGGGCTTTACGGAATACATAACGGCATTGTGGGACACGGCGGTACGGCGGCGGATTTACGGCTTCAGGGCGAATCGCGGAGCTTTACGGATCTGGTGTCGGAGAATGGGCTTTTCATGCAGTTTAAGAGGGCCGGACTCCACACAGTCTCATTTTCCAGCTTTGCGGAGCGCCACTCGGCCTGGTGGTTTCTCTCCGGCCTGGATGAGTATTATAATCCGGGACTCCGGGGCGGGGAGTCGGCGGACATGGTCACACCGGCAGTCCTTAATTGGTTAGAAAGGAACCGGGAGATGGAGGACTGGTTTCTTCACGTCCATTACTGGGACCCGCATACGCCGTACCGCACCCCGGAGGGGGTGAAGAGCCGATTTCAGGATGAGCCTCTGCCGGACGACTGGGTTACGGATGAAATTTTTGAGGAACATCTGCGGCACATCGGCCCTCACGGCGCCAATGAAATCAATATGTGGAATGACGAGACCTTCAGCCGTTGGCCGAAGCAGCCCGGAAGCTTGAAGACAAGGGGCGATGCGAAGCATTTTATCGACCTCTATGATGACAGTGTGCGGTTCACCGATGACAATATTGGGCTGATCGTGGCGTGGCTTAAGGAGCACGGGCTTTACGGAGACGATCTGGCGATTATCATTACCGCAGACCACGGAGAGGATTTGGGAGAATTCGGGGTCTATGGAGAACACGGCATGGCCGACGAGCCGGTATGCCATATTCCGTTAATTATCAGATGGCCGGGGACCGAAGGCGGACGCCGCATCAAGGGCTTTTATGACAATACGGATCTGCTCCCTACGGTGAAGGCGCTTTTAGGCACGGAGACCTTTGGGGACTACCGGTACGACGGCGTCTCCTTCAAGGAACCGCTGTTGGGCGGAAAAGAGTGCGGGAGAACCGCGGCGGTGCTGACCCAGTGCGCCCACGTTTGCCAGCGAAGCGTCCGGTTTGACCATTATATCTATATCCGCACCATCCATGGAGGGTACCATCTCCTGCCGGAGGAAATGGTGTTTGATCTGGACTGCGATCCCCATCAGCTGCATAATCTGGCGGATGAGCGTCCGGAGCTTTGCGGCCGCGGAGCACGGCTGCTTTTAGACTGGACGGAGCGGATGATGAAGCAGTCAGATTCAGACCGTGATCCCATGTGGACTGTGATGCGGGAAGGCGGGCCGGAGCACTGCAGAGGCCGCCTGGAAGCGTATGAAAAGCGGCTGGAGGAGACGGGGAGAGCGTACGGGATCCCGCTTCTTAAGGAACAGTACAGGGAAGAGTTTGAGGGACAGGAATAAGAGGAGAGAACCGATGATTTTAATACCGCAGCCGAAAAAGGCTGAAAGAAGAGATGGAGAGTTTACGATAGGCTATGGAAGCTATCTGGTGCTGGATGAGTCCTGCGGACCGCTTCTGACAAAGCAGGCAATGCTCTTTTTAGATGCGCTGGAGGAAGAGACCGGTTATCGGCCAGCTCTGACCAGGGGAAAAGGAAGAGATGGAGATATTATTCTGCGCCGGGAGGAGGCGCTGGGTTCGGAGGATGTACTGGGCCAGGGATATACTCTGGAAATCCGGCCGGAGGGGATCATTCTCACCGGCGGTGAGAAAGGGCTGTGGCATGGAATGCAGACGATTCTGCAGATGGCAGGGCAGCAGGGGGCCGTACTTCCGGCAATGAGTATTCACGACAGGCCGGACATTAGGAACCGCGGCTTTTACCACGATGTCACAAGGGGAAGAGTGCCTAAGCTTGACTGGCTGAAAAAGCTGGCCGACCGGATGGCGCGTTATAAGCTGAACCAGATGCAGCTCTATATCGAGCACACATTCCTGTTTCGTGATTTCAGCGAAATATGGAGGGATGACACGCCGCTGACTGCAGAAGATATTCTGGAGCTGGACCGGTACTGTCTCGACCGCGGGATCGAGCTGGTTCCTTCCCTGTCCACCTTCGGGCACCTGTACAAAATCCTGGGCTCGAAGCATTACAGCCATCTGTGTGAGCTGGAAGGCTCAGAATCCATGCCATTCTCGCTGAGGGGGCGGATGCACCACCATACGATCAACGTGTCGTCGCCGGAAAGCCTGGAGTTCATCAAGGGAAAGATCAGAGAATTCGCGGCCCTGTTCTCTTCCGGCCAGTTCAATATCTGTGCCGATGAGACCTTTGATCTGGGAAAAGGAAGGAGCAGCGGTCTGAAGGAGAGGCTGGGAG
>NZ_JBKVCZ010000247.1:0-4016 GCF_046966825.1 Hungatella sp.
CGTTTTCCATTCTTAAAGGATTTGCTGGAACCCGTCATGGTTCTGGTCAAATCGGTGCCGGTGGCTTCCTTCGTCATTCTGGCGCTGATCTGGATCGGTTCCAGAAACCTGTCGGTCTTTATCGCGTTTCTGGTGGTATTTCCCATGATCTACATCAATACCATCGCCGGGCTTCACAGCGCGGAGCCCCAGCTTCTGGAGATGGCCAGGGTCTTTCATATGTCGGGCTGGAAGAAATTCCGTTACATTTACTGGCCGGCCCTGCTTCCCTATCTCATAAGCGGCGCCAATATCAGTCTGGGCATGAGCTTTAAATCCGGTATCGCGGCCGAAGTCATCGGTGTGCCCGACCACTCCATCGGTGAAAAACTCTACATGGCGAAAATTTATTTGAGCACAGCGGATTTATTCGCCTGGACTCTGGTAATCATTGTCATCAGCGGCCTGTTTGAAAAGGTCTTCATCGAGCTCCTAAAGGCGGCAGAACGACAGAACAGAGCGAAAAGAAAGCGGGGTGCGTGAGCCAATCACTATGGAAATTACAGTAACGAATCTCTCAAAATCATTTGACGGGCGACAAGTCTTCAGCCAGGTCAGCCAGACCTTCCGGACCGGAGACATATACTGCCTCATGGGCACTTCCGGCTCGGGAAAGACCACCTTCTTCCGGATTCTCCTTGGACTCGACCAGCCTGACAGCGGAACGGTATCCGGGACAGAGGGCGCTTTTCTCTCGGCGGTCTTTCAGGAGAACCGCCTATGTGAATCTTTCTCTTCCCTCGATAATGTGCTGATGGTCTTCCCGAAGGTAACGAAGGAAATACGGGAATCCGTAAAGGAAGATTTATGTAAACTTCTCCCCGAAGAATCCATCTACCGGCCGGTCTCCACCTTAAGCGGCGGAATGAAACGGCGTGTTGCCGTCTGCCGGGCGCTGGCGGTGCCATTTGACGCGGTCCTCATGGATGAACCGTTTACCGGTCTGGATGAGGACACACGAAGAAAGGTCATCGAATTTGTCAAACAGAAGACAGCCGGAAAGCTGGCGATTATCAGTACCCATCAGGAGGAGGATGTCCCCCTTCTGGGCGGCAGTCTGATCCGCCTTACGGCAGAAGAAAAAGGGATATGACCCCATCACTCCGGGTCATATCCCTTTTCTCTTACTTGTTCCAATCCGTCAAAACCGGATTATTTAATCTTAAATGATTTTACTGCCTCTTCGACCTGCTTGGAAACGGCCTCATCGGTTGACATAACCGTTCCTGTCGCACAGGAGTAGGTCTGCTTTGCCGCGTCATAAGAACCGGATTCAGCAAGGTAGTGAATCCCATCGTTAGGATTCGTGTACTTCATGGAGTACTGGAAGGTCTGGCTTCCGTCATCTTTCGTCTTCACATCGTAGGAAAGAATCGCCATGTCATCGCCGCGGCTCACCATATTCTTGTATTCTTCCGCTGTATCCGGATAAATCTCACGGATAGAGTCTGCGGAACTGCCGCTGATCGTCATGATTTCCAGCATGTCGTCACCGCTTGCGGAAAGGAAGGTCACGTATTCATCATCGCTTCCCTCATCGATGGTCCAGCCGGCCGGAACCTTGATCTCAAACTTGCCGTTGGCTGCCTTAAATACGCCGTCGGAACCAATCTCGCCCGCTGCAGATGCGGTAGTTTCTTCTGCGGCCTCATCAGCCTCATCCATCTCTTCCTCTTCTGCCTGGTCTTCTTCCTCTGTACTTTCAGCTTCTGACGCTGTCGTCTCTGCCCCGGTAGTGGTTACTGCCTCTGTCGTTGCCTCTGTAGAAGCGGTTGTCTCTGTCTTATCTTTTGATCCGCACGCAGTTACTGCCATCATAACGGCTGCCGCCACTGCCAGCGTAATGATCCTGCTGTTCTTTCTCATAATAATCTCTCCTCATAATCTGTCTTAACTTGTTGCGACGAAGAGGATTATAACATGTTCAGATTCTTTTGTATAGTGTATTAAAAGAACCGAAAGAATCACAAACAATTCTTAATAAACTTTATGTTCTGTTTATCATGTTCTCATTATTTTCCTTTTGTTATCGGCCGGAATCCGCGCCATGCGGGGCCGGAAAACGGGCCTCTCAATGGCCGTCCGAAGCGATGGAGATCAGGAATCGATTGATCTTCCCTTTATTTTCCTCGTAGAGGTCAATATTTTCATAAAGTTCTTTATAATAGGTAAATATAAACTTTTTCGTCTGTATCGTATTCTTCATCGTGGCTTCCTTCGCCACCAGGCTGTTCTTCGTTTTCACGTAATAGTAGGTGGGATACGGCAGCGCACAGATGCGTTCCGCGTAACAGAGGTACTGAAGGTTGAACAGAAAATCTTCACACCAGTTCAGCTCCCTGCTGCATCGAAGCATATGTGTGTTCAAAATGTCCCGGCGGTACAGTTTATTCCACATGACTCCATAGTAAAAGTTGGCCGGTTTTTCCATCATGTGCTCCGCAAAGCCTTCCCTGGTCATAACCTCGTATTCCTTGATATGGCCTTTTCTTCTTATTTTATCATGGTTGACACGGAAAAAATGGGTGATGACCATATCGCAGGAGCTATGCTCTGCCGCGGATACCATCATCCTCGTGGCATCCGGGGTAACCCAGTCATCACTGTCCACAAACTGCAGGTATTTCCCCTCTGCCTGGTCCATTGCCAGATTGCGGGCGTCGGATACCCCGGACTGCTCCTTGCGGATTACTTTGATCCTGGCGTCCTGCTTTGCGTACTCACGGCATATTGCCAGACTCCCGTCATCACTTCCGTCATCTACCAGAAATACCTCCAGCTCCCGGTAATCCTGCTTTAAAATACTGTCAACACACCGCTTCAGTGTCTTCTCCGAATTGTGAATTGGAACGATTATACTCACCAATGGCAGCTGCATGTTACTCTCCTCCCCGCTCTGTTTCCAGCAGCTTTATCTTAATAGGAAGTCCGCCCCCATACCCGGTCATGCTCCCATCCGCACCGATTACCCGGTGGCACGGAATCAGAATCGGGATGGGATTGCGGTTGTTGGCCATACCCACCGCCCGGAATCCTTTCGGGCTTCCGGCAAGGACCGCAATGTCCCTGTAGCTTCTCGTCTCCCCATAAGGAATGGTCAGAAGCGCTTCCCAGACTCTTTTCTGAAATGGTGTTCCCTCCGGTCTCAATGGCAGATCAAATGCCGTGCGCTCGCCGGCCAGATACTCCGCAATCTCTTTGGCGGTTTGGAGCGTTAAATCTGTTTCCTTTTGAACTCCCTCCTTCAGAGGGATTTTGCCGAAGCTGATACTGCTCACCGCGCCGTCCGTATCTCCTATGGTGAGCGGACCCAGTGCGGATTCGTAAAATTCATAATAAAGCATGGGGTTTTCCTTTCTATGGATATTCCGTTCTATGGATATCATCTGTGGCTCTCTTCGATCGCAGTCCGCAACCGATGTCTTCTACCGGCTAGTATACCATAAACAGGCGGTTTCGGCACTCTTTTGGCGGCTTCCCGCCGGATTTTATATTTCTTCTCCCATTTTTCAAGATTTCCTCATATTTCTTTAAGTTTTTTTATGAAATGTTTATGGTGCGGACAAATTTATGACACAATTTTCTCCTATACTAAATAGTGTAAAGGAACCCCACCCTTTTAACATTGACTTTTTATTTTTCATACTCGGCCGGCAGTAACTCGATGGTTACTGCCGGCCCCTCCCATTTATGGGGGGATTTTTTATTTTGCAGCAGTTCCGTCTTAGCTTCCAGCTGCCGCTGTCCGGTCCGGCAGCGGCAGCTGGAAGTGAAGGTGAAGGCTGAACTGCTACTTTTTTTTATTTTTTTCAAATAACGGTTGACAAGTTTTGCAGTATCGTATATAATAACTCTTGCGTCGCGAGACGGTGGATAAAAATTACAGAGAAATTCTGTTTACGGGGTGTGGCTCAGCTTGGCTAGAGCGCCTGGTTTGGGACCAGGAGGTCGCAGGTTCGAATCCTGTCACCCCGATT